>JAIINY010000040.1:0-16094 GCA_022741625.1 Prevotella sp.
AGTATTCCACTTTTAAAAGATGAAATGCTTCTTGGACAAGAATTAAAGTTCAAAAACAAGCTATGCAACTTAAAATTGGGTACCTTTTTCAGTGCCCTCACCTTGATATTGCCCTGTGCATCCTTCGTTACCACAGGTTTGCCATACTTAAAGGTAGTATAACTCATACCATAACCAAAAGGAAAAGATACAGGCACTTTCTTAGTCTGGTAATAACGATAACCTACATAAACACCATCATTATACTCGGTGTAATCCACATTCTTCACGTTACCCTTGCTACCGATGCCCTTGCCCATAAACATACCAAGCACATCATCAACCTTGACAGTCTCAGGGTTAGGGAAATCAGCCTTAGAAGGAACATCGTTATAACTTACAGGCCATGTCATAGGAAGACGACCAGAAGGATTCTCCTTACCCGCCAAGATGTCAGCAACACAGTTACCACCCTCCTGACCAGGCAACCAAGACAACAATACAGCATCAGGACCGCCAATCCAACTCTTGGTCTCAATAACACCACAAACATTCAAGATGACAACCACCTTCTTACCTGCCTTATGGAAAGCGTTGCAAACACCAGAAATCATATCCTTCTCCTCCTTGGTGAGATTGAAGCTATCAGAAATCTTTCGATCCAAGAACTCACCAGACGACTTACCAATAGTGATGATTGCCATATCGTTGTTTTTGACGGCAGCAGACATATTCAATTCAGCAAGGCTCATCTCAGGGATGAAGTGACCAGGCAAGAAAGCCTCCAAAGGATTCTTTGGCTTTGGCAAATTTGCCTTTGCCTTTGGAGCATACTCTATGTATGACTTCTGGATGTCGCCATCCACCTGATAGCCAGCATTCTTCAAACCATCCAACAAACTTACCACATAAGCATGGTTAACATTGCCGGAACCAGTACCACCAGCTATGAAATCATAAGAAGTATTGCCGAAGAGAGCTATGTTCTTAATCTTCTGAACGAGTGGCAATACATTCTTGTTATTCTTCAATAACACCATTCCCTCGGTAGCGGCATTGCGAGCCACCAAAGCATGTCCCTTCAAATCAGGGTTGTTGTCAGCAACATACTGCTTGAAACGAGGAGTCTGCATGATATACTCCAAGATATGGCGTACATTGCGGTCGAGGATTTCCATCGACAGGCGACCATTGAGCACAGCCTTGCGAATCTCCTTCACCTGGTCTGCCTTACCTGGCATCAACAGGTCGTTACCCGCTTCCATCTGGGCAGCTGCGCTAAGACCACCAAACCAGTCAGTCATCACCATACCCTTGAATCCCCACTCATGGCGAAGAATCTCTGTTATTAAGTCACAACGCTCGCTAGACATCGTACCATTGATGAGATTGTAAGAAGTCATCACCGTCCAAGGCTGAGCCTCCTTGATAACGATTTCGAAAGGTTTCAAGTAAATCTCACGGAAGGTACGTGGATTACCGATAACATTGTTACGAGTACGATTGGTCTCCTGGTTGTTCAGTGCGAAGTGCTTCAACGAAGTACCTACATCGTTGCTCTCGATACCATTCACCATAGCAGCACAAATGGTACCAGCCAACAATGGATCTTCTGAATAATACTCAAAGTTACGACCACAAAGAGGATTACGCATAATATTGGTAGCAGGTGCCAACAAGACATCTACGCCATAATGCTTCACCTCCTCTCCCATAGAGGTACCTACGGAATACACCAAATCTTTGTTCCAGGTAGAGCTCATCACTGTAGCCACAGGGAAGTGGGTACAGTAGAACGTCTTGTCGGTATCCTTGCGCTTAGGGTCGATACGGAGACCAGCAGGACCATCGGCTACAACCGTAGCAGGAATGCCCAGACGCTCAATACCATTCACCTGACCTGCGGCACCCTGTACCAACTGACCTTGGTTACCAATGGTAGCCTCCATCTGGCTCTCATACTTACCCGTAGAACCTACCACCAACTGAATCTTCTCATCGAGAGTCATCGCATTGATGACATCCTGGATAGGAGACACACCCAACTTTGGGTTCTGTGCTTGCACTACGAAAGTCGCAGAAAAAAGCACACATGAAGAAACTAAAATCTGTTTTATCATTGTCTATACCTTATTTTTTAATGTTTATAAAACTATTACTTGAAAAACTTATTTTATCATTTGAAAATCTTCTGTGCGAACTCTGTAAGATACACACGCCAATTACGCCAGATGTGTCCACCTTCCGTCTCCAAATAGGTATATTTATACCCCTTCTCATCGAAGTAGCGACGCAAGTCTGCACTGCTCTTGTAGAGGAAATCGGTCTTGCCCATACCAATCCAATACAACTTTGGTTTGTTCTTAAACAGAGTAGCCAACTGAGTCTTAGCCTCCTCATTACCCTGCAACTGCTTGTAGAAGTCACTACGGAAATCGCCAGTAGTACCCACATGCAAACCTGCAGAGAAGAGTCCGATGTAATCAAACTTGGTAGGGAAACGACGAGAGATATCGAAAGAATGACCACCACCCATAGAAAGTCCACAGATGGCACGATGAGCCTTGTCTTTAGCAACCTTGTAATGGCTCTCCACATAATTCATCACATCAGGGAAACTCTCATCCATGGTGGCAGCTGGCTTGGCACCTTGATAGCCATAGAAAGAAGGAATGTATTGACCTGCCGACCACTCACCTGGAGCAGCCTGGCAATTAGGATTGCCATTGGTCATCACCACAACCATAGGCTTAGCCTTACCTGTGGCAATCAAATTATCAAGAATATGCTGTGCACGTCCTAAAGTAGTCCAGGCATCCTCATCGCCACCAGCGCCATGGAGCAGATAGAGTACAGGATAATCCTTACCCTTGTCATAACCTGCTGGAGTATAGACCGTCATGCGGCGCTGCATCTTGAGTGTAGGACTATCATACCATACCTTAGACACATTTCCGTGAGGCACTTCGTTAACGGTATAGAGGTCACCACAATCACCTTTCTTGTCTGAAAGAATGAATATATTAGTTTCTGAGGTAATATCACGAGTGATATACACACTTCCCGGGTCAACGATTTTCACTCCATCCAAAAGGAGATTGTAAGAATACAACTCAGGGGAAAGCGTTTGACTGGTAAAAGTCCAAACACCCTTTTCATCTTTTGTCATATCAGCTACTCCCGGAGCATCATACTTTCCCATTGGTGTATCAATGGTTTTCGGTGCCAGGAAATCACCAGTAACCTGCACCTTCTGGGCATTAGGAGCCTTCAAGCGGAAAGTTACGGTATGGTTGGCGTTCACCTCTGGTGAGATAACAGGAACATTGTCAAACAATGCCTGTTGGGCAAAACTGCCAAGACTCATCAGCAAGGCAGTTGCCAAGAATGTAATTTTCTTCATTGTTATCAATTTTTAATAATTGTTAGTCTCATTCCATAGAAGGTCTCCTAAGATTCAGAAGACCTTCCTGCTAATTATTAGAATATTTTTTGTACAAATTCAGCGAGATAGATTCTCCAATTTCGCCAAATATGTCCCCCATCTGTTTCCATATAGGTATATTTGTATCCCTTGCTATCCAGTTTCTTTCGCAAAGCATTGTTGTCCTTGTAGAGGAAATCAGAATTACCTATACCTATCCAGAAGAGCTTTGGCTTGGCTGCAAAGAGGTTAGCCAACTTATCATCCACATTGTCGTAGATATACTCATTGGCGCCACCGCTCCTCTGCTCCTTGCCGATGGCTGCAGAGAATAAACCTACATAACCAAAGGTCTTAGGATTGTTGATAGAAATATAGAACGAGTGGAAACCACCCATCGAAAGACCTGCTATGGCACGACCTTGAGTACTGGCGATGGTACGATAGCGACTATCCATGAACTTCACTACCTCAGGGAAAGATGCCTCGAAAGAGCCCTCCATGGTTTTAGGCAATCCCAATGTAGGAACTATCAGATTATCCGATGTCTGTCCTGGAGCTGCCTCCTGAGAGATATTGCCATTGGTCATGACGACGATCATTGGCTTCGCCTTGCCTTGCGCAATGAGGTTATCGAGAATTTGCGAAGCACGTCCCAAATCCATCCATGCTTCCTCGTCGCCACCGATGCCATGCAAGAGATAAAGCACAGGATATTTCTGCTTGCTGGTCTCGTAACCTGCAGGAGTATATACTGTCATACGACGAGTAAGACCAGCTTTGGCATCATCATACCAGACCTTTGATACGGTTCCATGCGCTACCTTGTTGACCTTGTAGAGATCTGCCTTTCCCCCGCCTATCAAGAAATAGTTGGAAACGTTGGCGATGTCACGCACGGTATAGACGTTGAGATGGTCGGTAACACTGGCGCCATCCACCATCATGGTATAGCTATAAAGCTCTGGTGTCAAAGGAGCAGTGGTTGTAAAAGACCACACGCCCTTCTCATCCTTCTTCAAATCGGCTACTCCAGGCATATCATACTTACCCATCGGGGTATCAATTTTCTTGGTTGGCAGGAAGTCACCTGTTATCTGTACTTTTTGAGCCCCTGGTGCCATGCAGCGGAATGTAACGGTCTTGTCTGCATGAATCTCAGGAGAGAGAGGCATCTGTCCTCCGAACAAGGCTTGCTGTCCGAAGGCAGAGCCACCAATCGCACATAATGCTATTGCTAATATCGAAAATCTTTTCATTGAATATAACGTTTTATTTTTTTATTTATTACTTGGAGATGGCAGCAAACTTAATCTTAAATGATCCTTTGCCAGCCGATCCATCCACACCACTCTTGGTATCAAGGTCAGCGCCCTCGAATGAGAATAAGTCCTGTCCCTCTGCATCCTTAGCGGTAGAGATGATGATCTTACCTGCCGTGATGTATTGTGCTACACCAGCGTCATCCACGAAGAAACTACCACCCATGAAACCGTATTGAGGGAAAGCATAGCCATTGCCCATCAACCAAGGCTCTGAAGCATTCTCCTGAATGGTATATTCACCAGCCAAGTCTGTATGACCGAGCTGATTGGCATTCACGGCTTCCAGATAAGCAGCAGGCTGACCTGCTGGATTGTTGATAGAGATGATATACTTGGTAGCATTAGGATTCACGACGACAGGAGCACCCGTTGACCAATCGACAATCTGAGTTGGAGCGATAGTAAGAGTATAGCCCGATGCCTCTGGGTCATCCTGTCCCACGACGAAGGCAAGCTCTCCTACATAATTCAACTTCACTCGCTGACCGGCGGCATTGGCAAACAAACCATTCAAGTAATACTTGCCCCCGATAAGAGATACGTCGATGTCGCCACTCTTCATTGCCTCACCATTCACCTTGACCACACAAGTTTTGTTAGCCACGGTCTCAGCTACGGTATAAGAGGCAGCGGGAAGAATCCACTCGGTACTACCAAAACTAATCTGAATGGCAGTTCCCTTTACATCTTTTATATCTACATTGAGCGCCTTCAAGCCTTTCTTTAACTTAGTGGTAGGCTGCACGATAGCCTCTTGCGATGTATAATTCTGCATATCTGCATATACTCCCTGCATACCATCAAGAGCATCGTTATCGCAGGCTGTGAAACACAGCCCTGCAATAAACAGACTTAATATTGAACCTATATATTTTTTCATATCAATATCATTTAAATATCAGTTAATTAGAAGATTACCATCCCGTATTCTGCTGGATATTAGGATTCAATTCTCTTTCCTTCAAAGGAATAGGAAGCAACATGTGCTTGTCTTGGAATCCGAAAGTAGAATTGGAGAAATCCCAACTTACGCCCTTGGAAGAGTAGTTAGGAATTTCCTTACCCTGTGAAGCCAAGGCTTTCTTGGCATCACCCCAACGTACCAAGTCCTGGAATCGGGTACTTTCCAGGCAGAGTTCCAAGCGCTTCTCCGTCTTGATGTCGTCCAAGGTAACGCTAGTCAATGGAGTTTCCTTGGCACGGATACGAATCTCATTGATGTCTTTCAGTGCTACGTCTGTGTTACCAGCCTCCAGGTTTGCCTCGGCAGCCAGGAGGAGAACTTCGGCATAACGCATAATCTTTCGGTCGGTATATTGTAATCCCTGGAAGTAGGAGGCATCCATGATGTTGTCACTCTTCAATATGCGGTTCTTGAAGAAGAGGTAGCCTTCACATCCATAGATATTCTGACCAGGATTCAACTTCACGCCGTATGCTGTCATCTGATCACTGTTGAGCAGGGTCTTCTGCAAACGATATCCATTCTCGCCCTCTGCTTTTACAAATGCATCATAGAGAGACTTGCGAGGGTTCAAGAAGCCGTAGGTTCCCTGAGCCACTTCGTCGGCAGCCTTGCCTTCGAGCGTCATATTGCCAGTACGCCATCCTTGCATCAGGAAGGTCATGTCAAACTGGCTCCAAGCCTGCTCCTGGTCGTTACGCCACTGCAATTCGAGCATAGACTCACAGTTGTTGTTGTTGACGGCATGAAACTGCATGTCATAGTCGCCACGGAAGAGGTCGTACTTCTTGGAATCCACCACCTCATTGAGTACGGATGCAGCCTCCTGATACTTTTTCTGGAAGAGATAAGCCTTGCCCAAATAAGCCTTTGCCACTTCCTGGGTAACACGCATACCCGTCTCCTGATCGTCCTTGTTCTTCTTGGAAGGCAAGGCATTCATGCCGATAGCCTCTTTCAAGTCTGCCTCCACAACAGCCCAAAGTGCCTCTGGAGTACTGTTTGGCTGACGGTACTCATCTGTAGCCAAAAGATGATCTACCAATGGAGCTGTACCCCAAAGGGTAACCAACTCGAAGTTAGCCCAAGCACGGAAGAAATAAGCCTCGGCTATGGCACGCTTCTTGACTTCCGTATCATTAGCCACCTTCTCTATGACGAGGTTTGACTGATAGATGACACCATAGAGACCCGAGAACAGGCCCTCGATATTACCGTTGCTAGAATCGAAGGTATATTCATTCAACTGCTCGTATGAGTTGTTGTCGCCACGACTACCACCGCCACACCAAGCATCATCCGAAAGCATATTCTTGGTAAAGAACCAAGTATAATACAATCCCTTCACACGGCTATACATGGCAGCCACCGCCTGTTCGGTCTGCTCATTGGTCTTGTAGAAATCATCCTGACCACCCATATTGCCATGCTTTGCTATATCGAGTCTGTCTTCACAACCGGCAAATAACACTGCCACAACGAGAAGCAGACTATATATGATATTCTTTTTCATAATTTCCTAATGTTATTATATATATAGAATATGTATAGTGTTAGTTATATGAACCTCCAGACCTTAGAACTCCAAGTTGAAGCCCATTACTACCTTCCTTGAGGTTGGATAACCGCCTTTGTCGATACCCATACCCACTACACTATTGGTAGAAACCTCAGGGTCGAAGCCTGGGTACTTGGTGATGGTGAAGAAGTCATCGAGAGACATATAGAGGCGCAAGTTACTGATTGCTACCTTCTTGAGAAGAGTCTTCGGTAAACTGTAGCCCAACTGAATCTGCTTAATCTTGAAATAAGATCCATCATATACCATTGCGCTGGATGTAGCATACTTGTCCATATTGTTGGCACCAGCACGTGGCTTGCTACCATTAGGATTGCTCTCCGTCCAACGGTCGTCATAGAAGAGTTCCTTCATCTTGTTGACCATAGGGAAGTCGGTACGGTTGATACAGTTGAATATCTTGTTGCCTGATGCACCAGAACCAAATACTGCCAAGTCGAAACCTTTGTAAGCTGCGGTCAAGGTGATACCATAGGTGAAGTCTGGAATGGCACTACCCAAGTCCATCTTGTCATCATCGGTCAGATCACCACTATCATTCAGGTCGGCAAAAGTTGGATCGCCCGTCTTTGGGTCTATGCCTGTAAACTGATAGCCGCGGAAGTAATACACAGGATAGCCCTTCTCGAAGTATGTGAGAGGCACATTCATAAAGGTAGTACCCTGCAAACGAGTCAAGGATGGGTCGAGATAAGTAACCTCGTTCTTCAAGGTAGCAAGGTTGCCACGTACACTGTAGCTGAAATCACCGATGTTATCTCTCCAACCGAGTTCAAACTCGAATCCCTTGTTGCTTACGTTACCAGCATTGATAGGAGATGTGGTGCCGCCGATAACCAAAGATGGAGTGGTACCACCCACGAGCAAGTCCTTGGTCTTCTTCACGAAATAGTCCATGCTGAAGTTCATTCTGCCAGCAAAGAGGAGCGCATCAATACCCAAGTCGGTCTGCTCTGATGTTTCCCACTTCAGTTTATCGTTACCCATACTAGATGGACTAACAGACGTTGTATAATTATTACCAGAAACTAACGGATAAATGCTACCCTGCGCCATATCGGTGCTGTAGGCATAGCCGCTCAAGGCAGCCAAGCTACCATTTTGGCCCCAGCTGGCACGCAATTTCAAACTAGCCACAACATCTCTTAAAGGCTCGAAGAACTTTTCCTCTGAAATGGTCCAACCTCCAGACACTGCAGGGAAATATCCCCAACGATTGGTAGCTGGAAGCTTAGATAAGTCGGCAGCATCTGCACGGAGGGAAGCCTGCAGATAATAACGGTTCTTATAATCGTAACTCAAACGACCAAAGTAAGAATACTTGGCTGAGCGAGTTTTCTCACCACCTACAGACTTGGTAGCAGAAGCGGATGCGAAATTCAGATAGTAGAACAATGGATTGTTTTTCTTGACAGCGTCTTCACCATTAGCCTGCAAACCACCCTGCACGTAATCGTAGGTAGATTCCTGGAAAGACATACCAACCATGGCATTCACGGTATGGTCACCGAGTCTCTTCATATAGTTGGCAAAGTTTTCCCATTGATAATAGATAGAGGTAGAAGAAGATGCATTCTGATCTACATAATCACGGCTTTGCGTTGCATTTCCATAGAAAGGAAGTGAAGTGGAAGAACTGCGAGTACCCGACAAACGATAACCAAAGCGAGAAGTAATCACAAGATCCTTGATAGGCTTGAAATCTGCATAAATGGAACCATTCACATTGAATCCACTGTTGCGAGATATGCCATTGTCACGCATCACGAATGGGTTGAACTGCTCACCTGCATAGAAAGCAGACACACCATAGTAGTTACCAGCCGCATTGGTCAAGAGATGCTTTCCGCTTGCCAAGGCACTAGCAACATGAGCAGGCAAGTTTCCACCCTCGTATGCAACGGGGGTCAATGGATCCATAGAAAGCACAGCTGCCATCATAGAACCATACTCAGAACCCTCTGAAACAGAACGAGCGTTATATTTTTCAATCTGGTTAGTAGTGCCCACCTTCATCCATGGCTTGATCTGATATTCAGCATTGATGGTAGCGGTGAGACGACGATAGAGATCATTATTACCTCTTACCATACCATCATTGTCAAGATAAGTAAGCGAAAGATAGTAGTTGCCATTTTGGTTACCACCCGTAAAGCCCAGGTTGTGCTTCTGCATCTTACCCTTGCCATAGATGGCATCTACCCAGGAGGTATTGGTTGTTCCATCCCAATTCTTCAAGAGATAATCCTCGGTAAAGGTCTTACCTTCTTTCATATATTGGATATATTCTTCGGCATTGAGCAACTTAGGCTTTTTAGCAAGCGATTCGATGGCATATTGGAAATCATATGTTATCTTTCCACTACCCACAGAACCCTTCTTCGTAGTAATGAGAACCACGCCATTACCAGCCTCTGCACCATATATGGCAGCAGAAGCGGCATCCTTCAACACTTCCATAGATGCTATGTCATTAGGATCGATACCACTAATATCGCCTAGGCGCACACCATCTACTACATAGAGAGGATCGGAAGATCCATTGGAAGAGAAACCACGGATACGAACGGTTGGTGATGCACCCGGACGAGCAGAAGAAGAGACAATCTGTACACCTGCGGTCTTACCCTGAAGAGCAGACTTGGCATTGGTGATGGTACGATTCTCCATATCCTCTTTCTTCACCTGAGAGATGGCACCTGTTACAGAACTCTTCTTCTGAACGCCATAGCCTACAACCACCACATCATCGAGAACCTTGTTGTCTTCATGTAATGTAATCTTAAGCTTGGAAGAGTTGGCTAATACCTCTTTATTCTTATAGCCAAGATAAGAGAAGACAAGGGTCTTACCTTTTTGCACATGAATCGTAAAGTTACCATCCATATCGGTTACAGTGCCACCCTTGTTGTCTCCCTGCACACGCACGGTAACACCAATCAAAGGGTCGGCATTTTGGTCAACTACGAGACCAGCGACTTTCATCAGTTCCTGCGCCAAGGCAGCAGAACCGGAAATCATCAATAAGAACACGAAGGTCAGGAACCTTCTGTAATCATTCATTTTTCTCATAGATTTTACTCATTAAAGATAATACTTTGTTAGTTAAGCTTTTATTCTTGTAAATCAGTTGATTGTTTACGGCTGCAAAGGTATTGCTTTTTTTCATATACCTTTTTCTAACTTGTTTTCTTGTGTTACGTTTTTGTTCAAAATGGGGTTTTCTATATGTTCAAAAACTTGCGTATTTGTTTAAAAAGTCTTATAAACCTTGTATATATCAAGGTTTTATAGTACTTTTGCAGCAACTATCAAAACCATCGATTATGAAACGAACAAAGGTATTTTATAACGTACTCATCCTCTTGGCAGCCCTTCTTCTAACTGCTTGCCATGATCAAAAAGACATCCCCGTAGTCTCTTCACCCGAGAAGAGCCTCGTCCTGTCTGAACATATCTCCAACCAGAAGGTGAAGAGCATCTGCGAAGACAAATACGGACAAATCTGGATAGGTACCTTCCGTGGTCTCAACAAGTATGATGGCAACCAGTATCACCAATACTACTGCGTGGACGATTCACTGGGATTGCCCGACAACAATATTACCCACATTTACCGTGACTCCCACAACCGACTCTGGGTAGCCACCGTCAATGGTGTATGCCTATACCAGGCCAATGGCAATTTCAAACGAGTTAGTATCAACAGCGCAAACAAGAACATCGAAAAAATCCTGGAAGACAAGGAGGGAAGAATCTTCTTTCTCACGATAACAGACCTGTATCAATATGACGAAAAAAACAACAGAGCCATCACCAGGCTCTCCAAGATGGTGGAGAAGAACTGCTATAACTACTCTTGCCATATAGACCGAAAAAATGTGATGTGGATTGTTACCTCCTACTCTGTCAAGGGGTATCGCACCCGAGACCTCAAACTTATCGCCCAAAGCCCGGTACAGAGTTATCCCATCGCCTCTTTTCTCCTCGATGGGCATCAGCTCTACATCTCTGGCTACAATGGAATGCAGCTCTTTGATACGGACACCCGGAAATGGCAACATCTCCCTGCAGCCTTGCAAGACTTGCAAATCCCCAACGACATGGTCAACTGCATCCATCCGTATGGTGCAAAAGGCAACCTTCTGCTTAGCACCACCAAGCACGGATTACTCTATTTCAATGCCCAGAAGGGAACCATCTTGCCACAAAGCGACAAGAATTTCCCATTCGAAGTGCCTGATATGCAAGTCAACAAGATGTTTACCGACTCCAAGGGCAACCTTTGGCTTGGTTCTGAAGACGATGGCGTAAAAACCATCTATAGATACAAGGATATGTTTAATAGCATGCCTGCCCTTCAACGTGCCATCGGCAAACAGCCCGTACTCTCCGTAGCCACCGACAGGAATCATCACCTTTGGATTTCTACCAAGAAGAACGGACTCTATATGTATGACTTGCAAACCCAGCAACTCAAGGACATACCGGTGATTTCCTATAGCAACGGCAACAAGAAGAATGCCATCATCAACATCTTTGTGGATAGCAGCAATCATCTATGGCTAGCCAATGGCGACCATGTGGCAAAGTACCAATACGATGGCAACAATCTCAACAAGGTAGCCTCCTACCCTTGCTTCATGCCTATGGACATCAGCCAAGATGCAAAGGGAAACATCTGGGTATCCACGGCATCCGTCAACATCTACTGCATTTCAGCACAAAGTGGAGAGATGACAAAAAAACAACTCTTCCCTACCACTTTCTGCTTCATTCCCAGCATCATGCTCTTGCAGAATGGTAACATGCTCATATCTGCCTTCTACAAACCCATCCTCGAAATGAATGGAAACAACTTCGATGTCCAAGAGTTTAAAGTGAATCCGGTTGACTGGAAAAAGTGCATCAAGCGAAGTGTGTATATCCCTACCAAGAACTATCAAGACCGCAAGGGCAACATCTGGTTGGGTACAGTTACCAACGGACTCTTGAAGTATGACGCAAAGAGCCGCAAGCTGACCACCATAGCAGGAATCTCCTGCTCCGACATTTCCAGCATCGAGGAAGATAGAGATGGGAACATTTGGGTTAGTACGATGTATGGACTCAACAAGATAGATGGAAAAACAGAAAAGGTAACCACCTACAACGAGACTGACGGTGTGAAAGGCTTCCAATTCTACGATAGGGCATCGTGCAAGCTGTCAGATGGAACACTCATCTTCGGTGGTACCCAGGGACTCACCATCTTCAATCCGCAAAACGTAAACACGAACCAACAGATAAGTCTGCTTTTCGAAACACTCAAGGTACATAATGAGATTATGCTTCCTGGCAAGAATGGATGTATCAAGGAGAGTATGGAAGAATCACCCCATATCCACCTAAGCTACAAACAGAACAGCTTCAGCATCGCCTTTTCTGCCATCGACTACAGCGACTACAAGCACATCCATTACTTCTACCAAATGGCAGGATTCGACAATACATGGATTGATGCAGGCAATAACAACGAGGCGTACTACTCTAATCTGCCAGCTGGCAACTATACCTTCAAGGTCAAGATGGTAGGCAACGACTCCGACAATATCATCGCCGAAAAAAGCATACAGGTAAGCATCGCCCCTGAGCCTTGGAACTCTTGGTGGGCATGGTGCCTATACCTTATTATAATGGGATGCGTCGGCTTCGTGATCTATCGGCAGAAGATGCGCATCAGCATTGAGAAAAACATGGTTCAAAAGGCTAAGGATGAGAAGGAGCAGGAACAGCGCATCAACAAGATGAACATGAGTTTCTTCGCCAACATCTCGCATGAGTTCCGGACACCACTCACCATGATTTCGGGACCAGTGGAACAACTCTGTGAAAGTGAAAGCATCAACAAGCACGACAAGTTGCTATTGAACATCATCAACCGAAGCGTGGATAGAATGCTGAGACTCGTCAACCAGTTGCTCGACTTCAACAAGCTGGAGAACGACACACTCCGCTTGCACGTCAAGCAAACCGACATTATCTCCGAGATGAAACGCATCATGGACCTCTTCATCGTGAATACAGAGGAGAAAGGTATCACCTTGAACTGTCACGGACTAGAAGGTTCCTACCTGATGCTTCTGGATTCCGACAAACTGGAAAAGATTATCAACAACCTGATGTCCAACGCCATGAAGTTTACCCCTCGTGGCGGTAAGATAGATGTATCTTTCGACACCGGTACCACTAACAAGGGAGTACAGTTCATCACCATCACAGTGGCTGATACCGGCAAGGGAATCCCACAGAATGAGGTGGAGAATATCTTCAAGCGATATTATCAGTTGAACAACCAGTCCACAGGCACCATCAACTGGGGTACAGGCATCGGACTCTACTATGCCCGCAGCCTGGCCATCCTTCACCATGGCGATTTAAAGGCGGGCAATCGCAAGGACTGCCAGGGAGCCATCTTCACCGTTACCCTGCCTACCGATGAGAGCCTCTATGCTGCCAACGAGAAAGCCCCTTTGGAGCAAGACCAGAAGATGGCTTTTCCACTGCACGACAGTCAGAAAGTGGCAGACAAGGTAAATCAAGATAACAGTACAGACAACCGTCCGAAAATACTCATCGTAGATGATGACACCGAAGTGGTGCATTATCTTCGCACCCTCCTGGCATCATCCTATCGCATCATCTATCGTTTCGATGCCGAGAGTGCCTTGAAGGCGACAAGGGAGGAAGAACCTAGCCTCATCCTCAGCGATGTGGTGATGCCGGGAATGAGCGGCTATGATCTCTGCAAGGAAATCAAGCAAGACATCCAACTCTGCCATATCCCAGTCATCCTGGTAACGGCAAAGACCACCACCGAAAACCAAGTGGAAGGTCTGAACAGTGGAGCAGATGCCTACGTTACCAAACCATTCACCCCCAAGGTTCTCCTGGCAATGATCAACTCGCAACTCACCAACCGTGAGAAGACCAAGACCATCCTAACCAACGCCACGGAGACCGACAAGAACGTGGAAGAAGTGCTGTCGCCACAAGACAAACTCTTCATGGACGAACTCTATCATATGATGGAGCAGGAACTAGCCAACTCGGAATTGGATGTCAACAAGGTAACGAAACTGATGCACATCTCCCGCACAAAGCTCTACTACAAGGTCAAGGGACTCACAGGAGAGAATCCAAGCGTCTTCTTCAAGACCTATAAGCTCAATCGTGCCGCCACCCTCATCGTGGAAGGCAAGTACAACATCTCGGAGATTGCCTATATGACGGGATTCAACACCCTGTCTCACTTCTCAACCAGCTTCAAGAAGCAATTTGGATGTACACCGAGCGAATATAGTAAGAAAACTTATTAAATTTCGATGCGAAATAGATCCGTTTTGGGGAAAAATGCTTATCTTTGCATCCAGATTGATTTAATAATAAAAAAAGGAAATTAATTATGAACGCAATTCACACAGACAATGCGCCTGCAGCTATCGGTCCATATAGCCAGGCGATCGAAGTAAACGGTTTCGTATTTGCATCAGGTCAGATTCCTATCGACCCTGCAACAGGCAACTTCGTAGAGGGCGGCATCAAGGAGCAGACTCGTCAGAGCCTCACCAATGCCCAGAACATCCTGAAGGCAGCCGGCACCGACCTTTCTCACGTAGTGAAGACTACCGTTTATCTGAACAGCATGGACGATTTCGCAGCCATGAACGAGGTTTATGCCGAGTTCTTCAGCCAGCCATATCCTGCTCGCTCAGCCGTAGCCGTAGAGAAGTTGCCTAAGGGCGCACTCGTAGAGGTTGAGGTTTTGGCAGCTAAGTAATTCCTGCATTCAGGAAACACAGTTCCGAAAACAACAAGGAAAAATATTTTTGATGGAATCCTGCATTACATTCAAGAATCTAAGCATTGGCTATCGTCCGAAGCATCAGCTCCGGGTGATAGCCTCTGCTGTTTCTGCCTCCCTGCATCCGGGCGAGCTCACCTGCCTCATCGGCGCCAACGGAGTGGGCAAATCCACCCTGCTCAGAACCCTTTGCGGTTTCCAGCCAGCCCTGGATGGCGAAATCCTTCTTCAGGATCAGCCTCTTTCCGCTTATCCGGCGCAGCAGCTAGCCCGTCAGATTGGCGTGGTTCTCACCTCCCGCATCGATGTTCCCCAGCTGTCTGTCAAGGAGATTGTAGGCATCGGCAGGTCTCCCTACACCAATTTCTGGGGCACCCTGACTCCGGCAGATCAGCAGATAGTAGATGAAGCCATCCACCAGGTCGGTATCCGTCACCTCGCCCAGCGCAACATCTCCGAGCTGAGCGATGGCGAGCGCCAGAAGACGATGATAGCCAAGGCGCTTGCCCAGCAGATCCGCATCATCATTCTCGACGAGCCTACCGCCTTCCTCGATTTCCCCAGCAAGGTAGAAACCCTTCAGATGCTCCGCCGCCTGGCACACGAGCAGCACAAGGCAATCCTGCTCTCCACCCACGATGTAGAGCTGGCGCTGCAGCTCTCCGACAGTCTCTGGCTGATGGAGCAGAACCGTCTCTCCGTCGGCACTCCGAAATCGCTTGCCACCGATGGTTCCCTCTCGAGATTCATCGATCGCGACGGCATCCGGTTCAACCCGGAAGGGATGAGGATTGAGATAAAATTTCCATCACAGCTATCACAATAACAGTTATCACAGTTTTTATGGAGGGGGTATCTGAAGGGAAGAAAATATTAAATAGAATTTAATTATATATATATAATATATATAGTTAGTTCTAGAATGAGAAAAAAGAAAAGTGTTTCGAGAAACTGTGATAACTGTTATTGTGATAGCTTTT
>JAIINY010000352.1:0-2554 GCA_022741625.1 Prevotella sp.
ACCGATGGAAGTCTGCAGAATCTTCTTGTCTGGGAATACGGCTCTCGCTTCTGCCATGCGGAAGTAGAAGTTCTTGCGCTTGCGGAAAATCTGGCGGAACGGGAAGGAGATGGAACTTGGATCGATACCTGCCGAGGCAATCTGATAGATAAGTGGAGGGAACTGATGGAAGTTGTTCTTGTCGATCAACACTACCTGCAGGTTTGCCTTGCTGAGGTCTTCTGCCAAACGAAGACCACCGAGTCCGCCACCTACAATCACTACTCTCTTCAATTGATTTCTCTTGATATTAATGCTCATAACTACTGCTGTTTGTTTGGAATTACTAAATACATATATTTGCTGAAAATTCTATTCTTAGAAGGCATATAGCCTAGTCATCGCTGAAAATTCGACTGCAAAGGTACAACTTTTTTATGAGGTGGCAAAGGAAAAGGTAGAAAATTATTCTGCAATCTGATGAATCACATAGGTAACCACGCCCCAGATCATGAAGCGGTTGGTTTCATCTACCCGGATAGGGGAGAAGTTTTTGTTCCATGGGATGAGCCAGCCGAAGGCACCGCTCTCATCCATCTTGAATTGCTTGATGGTGAATTCGCCATCCACGAAGGCGATGACGAAGTTACCGTTGGAGGGTTCTATCTGTCTATCTACGATGGCTAGGTCACCATCGAGAATGCCTGCATCCTGCATGCTGTCGCCTGAAACACGAACATAGAAAGTGGCCTCACGATGGCGAACCAAAATATCGTTGAGGTCTATCTCTCCCTCCATATAGTCTTGTGCCGGCGAAGGGAAGCCTGCCTTTACGCTTTGCTCTGCCAGCGGAATCGGCATCTTTGTTCCGAATTCCGCAGGGTGAAATGTCAGTCTTATCTTGTTATCGTTATTCTTATTCATTTTGTTTTTACTTTCAGAAT
Organism: Prevotella sp.; assembly: GCA_022741625.1. Classification (GTDB taxonomy): domain Bacteria; phylum Bacteroidota; class Bacteroidia; order Bacteroidales; family Bacteroidaceae; genus Prevotella. The sequence continues at coordinate 924 of JAIINY010000352.1, forward strand.
CTCATGAATATCCGTGGTAAACCGCTTCGACATATATTCCCGTTTCAAGTCGAATCGGCAACCGGTTCCCTGTACGGCTTGACGGATGGTGCCGTGTCCGTTCTTTCGGTTGATGGCATCGATGGCTTCCATCAGTGCTTTTTGCTTGCTTCGGTCGATAGGATCGAAGAGGTCTTGCTGGCGAGGATTGTCGGGTGAGATTTGCCACAGAATGACACCTGCCTTCTTGAAGTGAAACGACATATCGGGGCGGTCAGCTCTGCTGTCAGCCATTGGTTTAAGATATCTGGCTCTGAGGATAGTGAGTGCGGCGCCCACGATTTCATCCTGAGCATTGGTGGCGATGGGCAGGGTGAGGGAATCGTGGATGGTGTATTCCGGCACGTTCTCATTGAACCTGGATGTCCAGGCAAACACCGTGATTCCCTGGCACACGCTGCCCTGATGTCGCAGCTTTTCGGCGCAGCGCACGGCGAAATTAGCTACGGCTTCTTCTACCACATCCTTGTCGCTGATGCCTTCATCGGAAAAGCTCCGGCTGGTGCAGATGCTCTTTTTTTGCGGCAGTTCCTCGATGCTGATGCAGCTTTCGCCATTCAGTTCCTTCCACGTTCTCACCGTGGTGATGTTGAAATGGCTGCGCACCCAACTCTCTTTTTTATCAGCAAACTGGGCGGCAGTTCGGATTCCCATATAGTCGAGTTTTCGGGCAATCTGTCTTCCGATTCCCCATACATCTTCTATCGGGAATAGCGACAAAGCCTTGTGTCTCCGTTCATCCGTATCAATGAGACAGCAGCCCTGATAGCCCTTGTATTTCTTGGCGAATTTGGAACCGATTTTCGCCAGGGTTTTCGTTTCTGCGATTCCGATGGAGATAGGGATTCCCACGGCTCGTAGCACATCGGCAGAAATCCTGGCGCCGTATTGTTGGAGGAGGGAACCATCTGTGACGGAAGAAAGGTTTTCCACCTCGAAAAAGCTTTCGTCTATGGAGTACTGGTCAATGTGTGGTGAGTAGTGCGAGAGCATCGACATTACCCTGTTGGAGAGTGAGCCATAGAGCGTGTAGTTGCTGGAGAAGATAGCCACGCCTTCAGCCTCCAGTTTTTCCTTTACCTGATAGAACGGATCGCCCATCTTATAGCCCAGCGCCTTGGCTTCTTCTGAGCGTGCAATGACGCACCCGTCGTTGTTGCTCAGAACAACCACGGGCTTCCCTATCAGGTCGGGGCGAAACACTCGTTCGCACGAACAGTAGAAGTTATTGCAGTCGGCTAATCCTATCATTTTCTTATCTTACAAATCCTTTCGTGTTGCAAAACTACAAAAAATATTCGAAACGCTAGTCTTTATCTAGGATAATTTCCCTTAAGGTTCGAAATATTTTCCCTTAAGGGTAAATAAATTCAGGAAAATCATAGGATGATTAGAAAGAAAATCCCCGAAAGGCTTGGGCTTTTCGAGGATTTTTTGTAATTTTGCTTTTTAAAAAGGTGAATGCTTTCGATTTCTGAAAAATAGAATGTGTTTGTAATGATTAAAAAATAACTTGGTACATTTTTGTGTCCTCTCTATAAAGTAACACATTGTTAAAGGATAGAGTTCCAAACTCTTCCTTTACCTCAAAT
>JAIINY010000353.1:0-2520 GCA_022741625.1 Prevotella sp.
CAAAAAATATTTCATATATACAAATATATAATGTTAATATTCAATAAGTTATAACAGTATAACACAGATGTTAACGAATAAAATATTTAATGCGTCTGCACTGCTTCTATAGGTCCTTTCTCCCTCAAGTAAACGTTCCTTCTCCACTCTAAATTTATTGCAACATTTATCGCCGATAGTATTGCAAACGCCTCTTTATTGTTGTATCTTTGCAATGATATTACTCAATAAACGAATTTAACCGATTATATATATGAATATCAAAAGAACACTGAAGAGACTGATCGACGATACTCAGTATGTCGCAGCACTCGAAAAGCAGAATGATCTGCTGAAAGAAAACCTTCAACAGGAAAAAGACAACCTCCAAAAGCAGAAAGAGGACTTCAGAAAGGAGAAGGAACAGAAAGTTGCCGACGAAGAGGCACAGTACAAGAAACGTAGCCGCAACTACCTCCGCCCTATCGCGGATATGCAGAAGTGGCTGCTGGAGAACTACGAGTTCCGATACAATGTCATCACCGATGTTTTCGAATACCGTAAGAAGACGGAGCATGACTTCGAAATCATCGACAAGTATGCCATCAACACCATCGCCATCGAAGTGCAGGAGGCTGGCATCTTTGTGCGCGATCACTTCGTAGAGCGACTCATCAAGTCGAAATACGCCCAACCTTATCATCCTATCCGCTCCTACATCAATCAGGTGAGAGGCACCTGGGATGGAAAGGATAGAATCGGCGACTTTCTGCGCCGCATCAACCATTCTGACTATTGCCAGAAGATGGAAGAATCTGGCTACGTGCCATGGTGGCACAGATGGCGGGATACGACGAGAAACATGCCAACAGCGTGATGCTCACTCTGGTTTCAACGACACAGGGACTACATAAGAGTACTTTCCTCAGAAGCCTCTTACCCAACGGGTTAAGAGATTACTACACGGATGATTTCTCGCTCAACCAAAAGGGAAATGCACAGAGAAAGATTGTGGAGTTTGCCATCATCAACGACGATGAGCTGGACAAGGAGAATCCGAAGAAGATGCCGCTGATGAAGACCCTGATGCAAACCATGAAGCCTAGCTTCATCGGTGCCTACAAGAAGAACTTCAACCGTCTGCCCCGCTCCGCCTCATTCACCGGCACCAGCAACCAGCGTGAACTTCTCACCGACCGCTCAGGTTCCCGAAGATTCCTGATTCTGGAACCCGACGGGATGATCAACGTAGATGATATCGAGCACGACCAGATCTATGCCCAACTATTAGATGAGGTAGAGCATGGCAAGCCTTACTTCTTCTCCAAGGAGGATGAAAAGGAGATGCAGGAACACAATCTGCCCTACTATATCAAGACAGACCTGGAAAGAACCGTTGCCTCGTACTTCAGAACTCCCGAAGGAGGGGAAAAGGGAGAGAAAATGACCGCCGACATCATCCTGAAAAAGCTGAGAACGATGCACGTCAAGGGTGTTCAGGATATCGCCCTGAATCCCTTCAGCAAGATCCTGACCCATCTTTTCGGCAAACCGGAACATACCCGTGACGGCAATCTCTATCTTGTAAAGGAAATAGGATAAGGAAAATGTCCTTTCACACTTAACTCTCTGTTTATCAACAACAAGAAGAGTTTTGTGAAAGGATTTTTTCTGCATTATCTTTTTTATCCCCTATTCTTCGGTAGATAATTATCGTTTTTACACTCCTATTCTACGATAGATGAAGACCCTGCCTTCGCGCTCTCGAGTCATCTTCGGGAACTCGCCCTCGCAATAGCCAGACAGCACCTTCTGGGCATGATACTTGGTAACACCATGAAGACGCATCAAATCCTTTACCGTGATATAGCCATGTTTCTTGCAGAAATTGGTGATGTCCAGTAATTCCTGAGCCGACTCCTTAGGCGGGAAACTTACCTTCCAGGGAATACGGCTGCAATTTCCACCATAATTGATAAAGAACTCCTTATCAAACTCTCGGGTGGTTTTCACCTCAAAACCCTCAATCACCACTTCATTGGCAGGAATCAGCTCACCCTCATGATACACCTTATGATATATATTGCCATCATCATCCTTATGGTCTCTCAATTTCAACTTGGGTTTGATGATGAACATATCTCCTATCTTCACCTCCATACCACTGAAAAGTGCCATCATAGTCTCATCCTTGATAGACTGGATGGCTGCCAGAAACTGAGGAGTAGCCATCTGGTAATGCTGACGCATACCATCACGCATATTCTTGAAATCATATACATCCCTATATACAAACTGAGGATGAATCAAATACTTGCCAGTCTCATCTTTCATCGGAGATCGGTGCTCTATATAACCTATCGGTCCTGTAGCTCTTGGCATAATCTTTCATATTTTATAAAATCTTGTGAAGAAGACTCCTGCGTGAAGTTCCTTACACGATGCAAATTTAGATAAAATTTCTGAATTATAAGCCAGTATAATAAAAAACTTCAATGATTTCCCTCGAATTGTGCGAAATTAGCCTTGTTTTTCGAGAAA
>JAIINY010000354.1:0-2518 GCA_022741625.1 Prevotella sp.
TATCGTTTATCGCTACCTTTGCACCAGCAAAATAGAAACAATAACGCTAACAATTATGAATAAATCATCAAAATTGACAATCATCCCGGTGATGCTCTGTTTCTTCGCCATGGGATTTGTAGATTTGGTAGGCATCGCCTCCAACTACGTGAAGGAAGATCTCAACCTCAATGATTCGACAGCCAATCTGTTCCCTTCATTGGTATTCTTCTGGTTTTTGATATTCTCGGTTCCAACAGGAATACTGATGAATAAGATCGGTAGGAAGAAGACAGTAGTCCTGTCTTTGCTCGTTACCGTGATCTCACTCCTTTTGCCCATTTTCGGCGAAAACTTTGAGCTTATGCTCGTATCATTCTCATTGCTCGGCATAGGAAATGCCTTGATGCAGACATCCCTGAACCCTCTGGTTTCAGTGGTGACATCAGGTAAGAACCTGGCTTCTACTTTGACCTTCGGTCAGTTTGTCAAAGCGATAGCTTCCTTCCTGGCACCATACATTGCCATGTGGGGCGCCATGGCAAGTATTCCAACCTTCGGTCTGGGCTGGCGCATTCTCTTCCCAATCTATATGATTATCGGTATTGCTGCCACCTTCTTCCTGGCAGGAACTCCTATCGAAGAAGAGAAGGATAGTGGTAAAGCATCTGGTTTCAGCGATTGCTTCAAGTTACTCGGCAAACCTATCGTGTTGCTTTCATTCATCGGTATTATGTGCCATGTGGGTATCGATGTAGGTACCAACACCACAGCTCCAAAACTTCTGATGGAGCGTTTGGGATGGACCCTGAATGATGCAGCCTTCGCCACATCGCTTTACTTCATCTTCCGTACCATCGGATGTTTCACAGGTACTGCTTTCCTTCGCATGATGAAGACCCGCACTTTCTTTGTCATCAGCGTTGTGATGATGGCTTTGAGTATGGTATGTATGTTTATAGGTACGAGCAGGGAAATGCTTTATATCGCCATCGCTTTGGTAGGATATGGCAACTCTAATGTCTTCTCTATGATTTTCTCTCAGGCTTTGCTTGCTTTGCCAGAGAAGAAGAATGAGGTGAGTGGATTGATGATCATGGGGCTTTTCGGTGGTACCATCTTCCCATTGTTCATGGGATTCGCCAGCGATACCTTCGGTCAGGTAGGTGCCGTGGCAGTCATGGCTGTGGGAGTTGTTTATCTCTTCACTTATATCAGAAAGTTATAATAATCTTCATTCGCAATCGTTTATACTATATATAGATAAGGTGTAATTATGGAAACAAAGAATTTGAATACAAAATATTGTGTAGGTTTAGGTGAGATTCTTTTTGACGTTCTCCCTACTGGTTCTCAACTCGGCGGTGCTCCTGCCAACTTCGCTTACCACGCAGGTCAGCATGGTCTGCATTCTGTAGCCGTCAGTGCTGTGGGCAAGGATGTTCTGGGCGAGACAGCTCTCCGCCTGCTCGATGAGAAGAAGCTCAAGTATGTGATGCCTGAGGTAGAATTCCCTACAGGTACCGTTCTGGTGCAGCTCGACAAGGAGGGTGTTCCTACATACGATATCAAGCAGAATGTGGCTTGGGACAATATCCCATTCACCGATGATATCAAGGAGATTGCTACCAATGCCGGTGCTGTTTGCTGGGGCTCTCTGGCTCAGCGCAGTGAGGTCAGCCGCAAGACCATCTATACGTTCCTCGATCATACTCCAGAGGATTGTCTGAAGATTTTCGACATCAATCTTCGTCAGAACTTCTATACTCCTGAGGTGATTACCGAGAGCTTGAAGCACTGCAATGTGTTGAAGATCAACGATGAGGAGTTGATTACCATCGGCCGCCTCTTCGGTTATCCAGGTTTGGACATCGAGAACAAGTGCTGGTTGATTCTCGGCAAGTACAATCTCGATATGCTCGTATTGACCTGCGGTGTAAACGGCAGCTATGTCTTCGCTCCGGGTGTGAAGTCATTCCAGGAGACTCCAAAGGTTGAGGTGGCTGATACCGTAGGTGCTGGCGATAGCTTCACCGGTACTTTCTGTGCTAGCATTCTGAAGGGTAAGAGCATCCAGGAGGCACACGAGCTTGCCGTTAAGGTAAGTGCATACGTTTGTACCCAGAATGGTGCAATGCCTCAGATTCCTGTGGAATATACATTGTAAGGCTCCCCATTTGGTCAGTAAGTATTAGTTTTGAATTGTTGTTTTTTTGTGAATAGTTGATATATAGGTTTAATGTTGATTGATTAGCTGCTATCTGCTTGTGAAGAGTAGATAGCAGCTCTATTTTTTTTTAGGAAAAACATGGGATTAGGAAAAAGCAGTTTATCAGTGAAGAATAATTTAAAGGTAAAAAGGTAAAAAAGTAAAAGGACCTTTAAAAGAAATACAGATAAAGAAAAAAGCTCAAGGCCAATGGCCCTGAGCTTTTTTATATTAGTATGCTCGGCATGAGCTTATTCTAATGGGTGCAAGTCCCAAACAAGCCCTAATAGCGGGAATTGTATAGCCAATAGCAAGGGTGTCCACTGCGAG
>JAIINY010000355.1:0-2518 GCA_022741625.1 Prevotella sp.
ATGTTCATACCGGGAAGCAGGAACAACAGTTTCTACTTCTTCGTTCTGTCGCTGTTTGTGATAGGATGCGGACTGACCTGTCTGGAAACGAGTGCGATTCATCAATTCTTTATCGGCAGGTTGGCTGGTGGTGTCATCATGAATTATATCCAGCCAAGGCTGGTACGTAATCATGGGGTATATAGCGGATACAACTGGCAGTATGGCGATTGCCTTTCTCATACCGCTGGTATGTTATGGGGTGATTGGAGGGTATGCGTTATCGAAACGCCACGTTCCTCTTTAGATAAAAGGAGGATTTTTCGAATCACCCCGTCCCTCTTTCCAAAGAGGGCTCCACCGCTTTCCCCTCAGGGGACAGGGGATGTAACCGCCCTCCGGTGCTCGGAACCGCTGCGCTATAAGGTTGGCGGACCATCAAAGGTCTGCGCCATGTTATGCGGGATGGAACCGCCTGGGGATAGCAGTTTATAGTTTACAGTTAATAGTTTATAGTTTACAGTTGATTTTGTAGTAATTGGCTGATAACTTATAGATTTCTTGTGATTTTCTTGGTGGTTTCGAGAAAAAAGCGTAATTTTGGAGGCAGAAATATAAACTAAATAATAGGAGATAAGATTATGGCATTAGCAATTAGTGGTATCCCTATGCTGACAGGTGATGAGGCTTTAGCTTTCAGAGAAAAAGCTGAAGAAACATTGAAGAAGCGTGGTAGCATAGATTTCTCAAAGCAACGTGCTGAGATGAAGGCTATTTTGGCAAAAGCAAAATTTTAAGTTAGTATTATGGGATTTTTAGCAGACAAAACGGTGTTTTCACCATTGACAAAAGAAATATTGGAAGAATCTATTTCATTTTCATGTGGCAATGAAGACTTGGATGGATTCTTCCATAATGATGCTGTGGCTTATTCCGAAAACTTGTTTGGTAAATCTTACTGCTATTATCTTGAGGAATCTAAGGCTGATGTCGTATGTGCCTTTACGGTTTCAAATGCAAGTATTTTCACGAAGTACTTGCCTAATGCGAGAAAGAAAAAGGTTGGAAAGCATGTTCCTCATATAAAACAGGATTTGATATATCCTGCTGTACTTATAGGAAGATTGGGAATAGCAGTTTATAGTTTACTGTTAATAGTTTATAGTTTACAGTTGATTTCGTGGTTATTTGCTGATGACTTGCAGAATTCTTGCTTTTTTCTTGGTAGTTTCGAAGAAAAAGCGTATTTTTGCGGCAGAAGTGTTAAATATAGAAGGAATTGATTATGAGAAGTATGAATAAAATGTCGGCGGAGGATATCGCTAAGCTTAAGGCGGTAGCTTTGTATGTCTTAGACAAATGTGGTGAAACGGATTTCATTCATTTGTTTAAGATTATCTATTTTGCGGAAAGGAATCTCTATGCAAAATATGGTCAACATTTAGTTAAGGATACTTTTATCGCCATGGAACACGGACCGGTTCCCTCTCATCTTTATGATGCCTTGAAATTAATGAATGGCAAGGGAAACAATAAGGATGTCAAAGCTATTAGCGATTCTTTGTTACCTGCTGGTGGGGAATGCGCTTGGTTTTTTGTGAAAGCTGGCGAAAAGCCTGACTTGGACGAATTGAGTAAAGCTGAGATAGAAGCGTTGGATGCTGCCATTGATAAATACAAAGATATGGATACCAAGACTTTGTCTGAGCTATCTCATGATTCTGCTTGGCATGAGGCATGGGATAAGAATCATAATGCTGTTATGACCTCTCTGAATATTGCAAAAGCAGGTGATGCTTCTAATGAGTTTTTAGAGTATCTCCAGGAACAGGAATTTATAGATTCTATTTTGGAGGCTTAGGTTATGGTGAACTTCAAAGAATTGCTGGGAAATAATAATCAGCTTCAAAACTTGCTCCTTGATACAGTTGAGGAGGGTGAAGTTTATCGCCTTTGTCTGACAAAAGAAGAAGGTATTATTCCTAAAAATAAAGGAGATGAAGGGAGAAAGAAGTTCTTTGTAGTTGTGGGTAGAGACCAAGAAGGAAATGCGATTGGTTTTGTACTTGTCAACTCAGAAATCAATAAGCACCTTCCTGAAAGTAGAAGGAAATTGCACTATTTATTGAAGGCTTCTGAGTATGAGTTTTTGGGTGACCAAGATAGATTTGTCGATTGCTCTGATTTTAAAAGAATTTCAAAGGAACGATTTGCAGAATTGTTTTCAATAGATAAGATGAAGGGAAAAATTAATAAGAATGATTTGGTAGAAATAAAAAAGGCCATTTGTTCTTATGAGAATGTTTCCATGAAGTTGTTGAAACGTTTTGGATTGATATAACAGGGAAATTTATTGTGATTTTCTTGGTGGGTTAAAGATAAAGGCGTTACTTTGGCGGCAAAGTTATAATGGAACGCTCAAAAAATGTTAAGATTAAACTTCCTCTTTAATACCTAATATCTGAGCATTATATAAAGGTATAATACGATGAAGGAGCAAATTTTCTAGAACTCTAGCTGTTGAAGCATTTGAGTTGTG
>JAIINY010000356.1:0-2513 GCA_022741625.1 Prevotella sp.
CCAAGGGAAGTCTCAACCTGAAAAGATTGAAGGCAGGCTGGGATGAAGAGTACCTGTCAAAACTTTTGGAGGGCAGCGCAATTTAATGCGTCTGCCCTGGCCTTTACTATTCCTTTTGTGACAGTTGCTTTCTCCCTTAGACTAAATTGCCTTCTCCTTATATTAATAGTCCTTTCTGCTTATTATTATTGTTGTTTCAGTGAATTCTCCTTTCACACTTAAGTAATTGATTATATGCACATTCTAATAATTGTGAAAGGAGAATCAAATTTTAATTGCTGCTTTTGAGAAGCTATTTCTGAAGGTGAATTTATGTTGAATCGGCTCATAATATTTATTATATATTTTTTTGGGGGCAAGTTTCACAAGTTCAAAAGTTAAAGGAGTTATCGCTCACTGAGGAGTTAAGACAAATGCAACATCTGACACGCTTCTGCATAAGCAATTGATATACAAAGATAGCCCCCCAGGGCATGAGATGGTCAAGTAACTACCCAAAACATCCCAGGGTATGAGTAGTTACAGTTACTAAAATATATTTAATTTTTCTTATTTTTTTCGTGTTGTATTTTCTTTTTCCATATATTTGCATAAAATTTAGTATATAATCGAAGATGAAAAAGAAACATTTTATTTTTACTACAGTTTGCCTCCTTGCAGGCTGTATTGGAGTTTTTTTTGGTGGTATAACAAAGTCTACATCTAATGAAAGTTCTTTAACAATGGAGAATGTTGAGGCACTTACAGACAATGAAGATGGTGTTGTTATCCTTTGCAATAAAGGATATGATGGAAGATGTTTTAGAAAGGGGTATAATCTGAAAATGTGCCAAGAGTATATGTTTTATGCATGTGAGTACACTGGTTATACTAACGATTACTGTAAGAATCCATGTTAAAAGTATAAAAGTTTGAAAATGTAGTTTGGCATTGCTTAGAAAATTCACAAATCTAAGCAATGCCGGAATTGTGAATTTAAATATTGATTTCTATGATGCGTATTCAAAAGTATTTAATCATATTTGTTGTTATATTATCATTTGTTTCTTGCAAAGGGACAGATGAAGAAAGTTGTTCTATTATAGATTTTGATGAGGCTCAAGTGATGACAGAGCAGGAACTGTTCTCGAAAGTTGAGATTATTTCATTGCAGAACAAAGATGATCTTATTTTATCAAATGTATCCCAGATTATTGTGGAAGAACCATACATTTTAATAAAGGATTCAAAAAATGTAATATATGTATATACTGATAAAGGAAATTTAGTTTCTAGTTCTTCTAGAAAAATTGGTAATGGTTTGGGGGAGTATTCTATAGTAACAGCTTTTGGATTTAATAGTAATACTAATCATGTTGAGATTTTAACCCCTCAAAATTTGCTATGCTATGATACGCATTTCAATTTTGTGAAAAAAATACCGCTTCCTACAGAATGGTCTAAATCAGGTAAAGGAATGCTTTTCTTTGGACAAATTTACAATTTGTCTTCTGAGCAGCATATATTAGTTCCAACAAGTATCAGCAAAGACAGTAACAAAATGTTCATTTTTGATTCTTCAAAAGCGAAAATCAAGGAGGAACTTGATTGTAGCGAAGGGTTCGTTGCTGGCATTAATATGCAAGAGCAGTGCTTTTTCGATTTTTCAGACCATCTTCTCGGAATAGTTCCGCCATTTGTTTCCGAATATTTGTACACTTTTGATAAAGCAAAAAATGTTTTTTCTAAAGCTTACAAAATAAAATTTGGAAAAAATGGATTACAGGCTTCAGATGTAGATAATTTAGGTAAAAACGAGGAAAGGTTACATAATTTGTTAATGAGCACGGAAAAGGAATTTCCAATCACGACATTAGAAACAGAGAAATATATTTCCTTTTTGATGAAGAAGGGGAGTAATATGAAAAAGTGGTTTATGCTGTTTTACGATAAGTCTTCTGGAAAAATTGGACGAATTAATTGTTTTTCTAACAAAGAGATAGTTTTTCCTATTGCAAAAAATGCAGATAAAACAAGTTTGTATGCAGTTGTAGAGAAAAACAGATTGCAGAGAATCATCTCCCATTTGAAAAATAACAATGTGAACATTTCTTATAAAGAAACAGACAATAGTGACTATTATATTTTAAAATATTTATATAAGTAATTAATAATACTTACGAGATGTCAAAACGTCTCTGAGAGGTCGTCATGATAGTCCTGACGGGTGGTAAAGCGGATCCTTTCTCTTATTGCCTCACTACGGCACAATATTGCCCTTTACCAGGGCAATATCTTGCCATTGCCAGGCACGAAACGATACGTCGGGAGATAGAAAAACCTTGCTCTCCATTTTACTCTTCACTCTTCACAGATTCGCCTGAAGCCCCGATAAACACTGGGGTTGCGAGAGGTGAAGAGTGGCCGACCACTCTTCACAACTCTTCACCACTCTTCACGGCATAGAGCTGGTCATAATTGATGACCGAACTGTTGTCTATAAACTCCCCGTCGGGAACTCGAAGACAGAGGTA
>JAIINY010000357.1:0-2480 GCA_022741625.1 Prevotella sp.
ATGCGAAAGGATGATGAATTGGAAAGAATGAGACGATAATCGAGGTGTTTCTTATGTTATTTCTGAAAAAGATTAAAAACTTTTGGTATTGCCACAAAAATATTGTAGTTTTGTGGCAAAATAAAGAGGAATGGCAACGAATAGCGCTTATAACGAGATAAAAAGGAAAATAACGTCTTCCAAACGGGGAACATTGTTCTTTCCCGATTCATTCGCTCAAATGGCATCATCCGATGCAATAAGGTCAGCCTTGGTGCGTTTGTGCAAAGATGGAGACATAATAAGAGTGGCACAAGGCATCTATTGCTATCCAAAGATTGACACAAAATGGGGAAGCGGAGTTGTACCGCCATCTATTGAAGACATTGCCAATGGCATTGCTAAACGTGATAAAGTTAGAATTGTTCCGACAGGTGCGTATGTGTTGAATGTATTAGGACTGTCAAAACAAGTACCGGCAAATGTGGTGTTCTTTACAGATGGGTCTTCTCGCAAGGTTTCTGTAGGTAAAGGTAACGGAATCCTTTTCAAGCATACATCTGAGATGAGAACATTTGCTTATCGGTCAAAGCTTATGCTGTTGATAGTAATGGCTCTCCGTGAAATCGGTGATGAAAATATAACAGAACTACAGATGAACATCATCAAAGGTCATTTGAAAAATGTCCCATCGGGAGATTTTCAAAAAGACATTTTGCTGGCTCCAGCATGGGTTCGTAAAAAATTGCAACAAGTATGAATTATCAAGATATAGAAAAACTTGCTTCCTTAAAGGAAAGCAACAATTTGGAGTTTAAGGAATCGACAGGTCAATTAGACCGTTCGATGGAGACTCTATGTGCGTTTCTCAACTGTGAAGGTGGTACTATTCTTTATGGTGTAAAGGATAATGGTAAAATTATAGGTCAAGAGGTATCTGACAATACTAAACGCTCTATTGCTGAGGCGGTCAATAGAATTGAGCCTTTTGTAGAGTTGGAAATCTCGTATGTTCCTATTCTTGAGACTGACAAATATGTGATAGCCATTCATGCGGAATGTCAACGATTCATACGTCCTTTCACTTATAAGGGAAGGGCTTATATGCGCATTGAAAGTACCACAACCTTTATGCTACAGGAACGGTATAACCATCTCTTAATGGAAAGAGGCGGAAAATATGGATGGGAAGCAATGATAAACTCTGATTTGGAGATAAGTGACTTGGATGAGAATGCCATTCTCGGTGCTGTCCGTGAGGGAATACGAAACGGAAGACTTCCAGAAACAACTATTCGCGAGGAGATACCTGTAATCTTGAAAAAATTCGGCTTGTTCCATGATGGTAAACTGAACAATGCAGCCGCCGTGTTGTTTGGCAAGGATTTGTATGGATACCCACAATGTCTTGTGCGTATGGCTCGTTTCAAAGGAACAACAAAAGAAGAGTTTATAGACAACCAACGTGCGGAAGGTAACATTTACGAATTGCTTGATGCCTCAATGGCATTTTTCTTTAAGCATCTCTCACTGTCTGGTAAGATAAACGGTCTTTATCGTGAGGAAGAGTTGAGCATTCCGTACAAGGCTTTAAGAGAGAGTTGCATCAACTCACTTTGCCATCGCTCGTATCATCAACCGGGTAGCTCTGTAAGCATCGCTATCTACGATGACCGTGTTGAAATACGAAATACGGGAACTTTTCCTGCCGACTTGCCTATAGAACGTCTTATGCAGGAACATGACTCCAAACCACAGAATCCAATTATCGCCAACGTACTCTATAAGAGCAAGATATTGGAGAGTTGGGGACGTGGAATAGGCACAATGGTCGATGAATGCAAACGTGTAGGCTTGCCTGCTCCAGAATTCAATACTGATGGTAATTTTGTGTGGGTCGTATTCAAATACAACAGGAACAGTGTGGTAGTTACCCCACAGTTACCCCACAGTTACCCCACAGTTACCCCACAGTTAATGAAAGTAATTACTGTAATAAGAGATAACATGATGGCCGCCAAGGAGATAATGGAATGTATAAAGTTGAAAGACAAGACTTATTTCCTTGATAAATATCTATATCCTGCAATGGAAGAAGGCTATGTTGAACCACTATATCCTGAAAATCCGAAACATCCAAAACAGAAATATATGCTTACAGAAAAAGGCAAGACATTATTGAAATAGAAAAGAAAAGGCAGTGGAATAAATCGCCACTGCCTTTTCTTTTCCTATTTCTGTATCAAATGCTTCAAGTTTTCGTCACCTGCGATGCGCTCCAGTTCGTCCTTGACAATCAGCTTGACATCCTCCTTGATTTGGTTGTAATTGTCCAGAATAGCTTGCTTCATGCAGTCGTTGCCATCGGCATCCTTGAAGTCGTTGATGATGGGGATAGGCTGATAATGGCTTTCCTCTCGCTTTACCTTATCGGTGTCAACGACAATCTCGGCATGGAAGATCTTCTGCTCTATGCGCTCGGTGAAGTTGTCGGAAACAGA
>JAIINY010000358.1:0-2474 GCA_022741625.1 Prevotella sp.
CCTTACTTTCGCTTTCAGCTCCATTTCCTTCTCACCATAGTCCAGACAGAATCTGTCCAGCGTCTGCTGCATTTGCTCCACCAGTTCACGGCGGTGCGCCACAATCCACACTTCGCCCGTGTCATGGTTATCAAGAAACCATTTCACCACAGCCGCCATCACATAGGTCTTTCCCGTACCTGTCGGCATCTGCACCATCACCGAACTGCCTACCTTCTCCTTCTTCCCATTCTCATTATAGAATGTACTGGTAGAAGCGGTGGTCATCACGTTGATGATATCCTCCAGCATCTTCTGCTGATAATCAAACAGCTTGATTTTCTTCATCAAAAGAAATTATATGAGAAGCCAATAGCCAACAAGATGAGCCGAGCTTTTATTCAAAGCTCAACCCATCTTATCGTATATAATTAAAAATTAAGATCTAATCCTTTTGTGTTTCTCAGATATTAGGTATTTACAGAATTTGTTTTACTTCATCCACAGTCTTGTTCAACATGTAAGAATGGTCTTCGCTATGCGGTCATCCTCCATCAAGTATTTGAATACAGCATCATAAAGTGGGTTTGCTACATATACAACCATAATCTATCCTCCAACTATCAAAATGCAATCAGCAAACAGCGTCAATAATATATTTTTTATTTTTCTATCCAGTTTTCAACAACAATACCATTAAGCCTTCCTATGTGCTTAACGTTTTCTCCAAGAACCACAGCAACGTTCTACCATTTCTTTAGTTCTATCTGCTGGCGTTTTTATATCCTCTGCATTTGCCATCGACATGGAAAGTAAAGCAATAACCTCAATCTTATCTTCCTTACTTAACTTTTCGAGTTCATGCCAATGAGGAACCTTACTTGCGAGCCTATTACTTAAAGCAACAATATTCATAATTTTCTTCTTTTTAAACGTTCAACTTTGCCGCAAAATACGCTTTTTCTTCGAAACCACCAAGAAAACCACAAGAAATCTGCAAGTTATCAGCAAATTACCACAAAACCAGCACTTCAATAATCCTATCCACCTTTCCCCAGGCGGTCCCATCCCACACAACATGGCGCAGACCTTTGATGGTCCGACAACCATAAAGCGAAGTGGTTCCGAGCACCGGAGGGCGGTTACATCCTCTCTCTTCGGGCAAGAGAGAGGCTTGGTGAGAGATATGGAGCTCTCCTTGCAGGAGAGACGGAGAGGTAGAAAAGTCATCTAAAGGGAGACGGAGGGATTCGAAAAACATCTCTTTTTCGAAGTATTCCTTTGTTTCTATAATTCAGATTTTTAAGAATTCGGATGCAAAGGTAAATACTTAATGTATTAAAACCTTACGCTGTAATGGTGATATACCCGTCAAACACTCACAATCCCGTGGGAAACTCCAATATCTACCAATCTAATGAAACTTCATTGTACCCCAACCAATTATTCCTCTTTTCCACCAATTACATTCTTGATAATTTCATCAACAACATAATCAAAGTAACGAGCCTTTAAATACGTATTGTTACGTCTCATAACTTCATCAACATTAAACTGATCAATTATATAAGTAACAAAGAATGAGCTTTTACTTAAGGGCTTGTTTAACCAAGAATCCTCAATTGGTATTGTGAATTCAGGATAATGATTTTTTGTAGATATCAATACGGCATAAAACAAGCCATCTTCATAATCCTGCAAATACTCATTTGAAAGAACCAATGCAGGGTGTGGCAAGATGCTTCCATCAGGCAATTCAAATGGAACCTCTACAATTTCTCCTTGATTTACTCTAGTTACAGCCATTTTGATATTGCTTTAATTGTTCTTGGCGACTTCTTATGCTTATATTGTCGATAATCAATATTCGACAAATCAGGATGTTCCATTTCATCCCAAGATGGGAATTGTGACAACTCTGCGGAAAGTTCTGCATCCGTCTTAGTACGATACTTACTACGATATTCTTTTACCGGCTTACCATTAAGAATAACTAAGCAAGTGTATAATTTATCAATATCCTTAGAAGAATATATTGCATCCATAAGACAATGTCTCATTTCCTGAACAGACAAAGGAGGCCTTACGACTGGAGTTGGCTCAGCAACCATACCAGCCGCAGCATTATCTTCTGTTATTTTATATCTATTTTCTTCCATACCTTTGTATTTTATGTTAGATGCTGCCAAAATTACGCTTTTTTCTTGAAACCACCAAGAAAATCACAAGAAATCTATAAGTTATCAGCCAATTACTACAAAATCAACAGTGAACTATTAACAGTAAACTATAAACTGCTATTCCCCAGGCGATCCCAGCCCGCACAACATGGCGTAGACCTTTGATGGTCCGACAACCTTATAGCGCAGCGGTTCCGAGCACCGGAGGGCGGTTACAGAGGGTGTGTCATAAGTCTATGGCGCACCCTCTTTTATATTATTTATTGCATAATCCTAGAAGTATCATAGCCTATTCCAAAAAGGGAATCATATTAT
>JAIINY010000041.1:0-15780 GCA_022741625.1 Prevotella sp.
GCTAAATTGCCAAAGTCATACTTTAAAAGTTTACCTTTACCTAAATCATACACATAAAGCCACGTTTCTTCATTATCTTTCAACAATTCAAAATTCGAGGCTTCCAACACCTCGTCCTTTGCCTCTCCTTTAGGAGCCAATTGATATTTGAGTTTACCCGTTTCCATATCAAACACCTTTATCATTCCCTTTGCATCTTTAAAATCAGAAACGATAAAAGAGTTCTGCTCTGCAGCTAAAGCCATAGGCAAACCAACTTCTACAAAGATTTTTCTAGCACACTCTAATTGCTTTACGTTGGTGTTTTCTTGCTTACATCCCCATACAGCAATCAAAGCAGCACAAACACTTAACACTAAAATAACTTTCTTCATAAACATTCTTTTTTAATGCCAAATGCCACTTTAAGATTAAAGAGGCACTTGACATAATTAATATTACTCCGATACAGTTCGATAAAAACGATGATCAACATGTCCTGAAGTGCAGATTCTTGTTAAATAAAGCTTACAATCTTCATTTTCATTTTCGCCATCAGAAAGAGCCTCTACATTTGCTAGTTCCAAACTACTCTCCAAAGAATCATCGTTAAAAAGATGATTGCTTTCCACTGCCATTAAGCCAGCTATCGCCAGACAGAATGCGCCAATAAAAACTTTCTTTTTCATGACACAATTAATTTAGAATTTCACATTTAGATATTTACTGTACTCTTATAAATATCCATTATTTTTTTATTCGCTATAGGACTACCTATAAGAATCACCTTACCCTCTGTATTTAACAAGAAAGAATGGTATTTATTCTCCTTAGGCAAATCCTTGTTATTCTTTTTGAAAGCAAAAGCCGTATCCACATAAATAGAACTTTGCAAATCCGTAATTTCTAGCTCCACATTCACATCCTCCATATCTTTCTTTTTGGGAGCCAAGATAAAAACATAATCTATATCAAGTTGTTTTTTCTTTGCCTCTGCTATCAAAGGATTCCAAAAACGAAGTTTGCTCAAAGCGCACGAGCTGCATTCTGCAGAATCTACATAAACAACCATCGTGTACTTCTTATTCAACTTGCTCAATGGATTACGCCGACATTCCATCTTGTCAAGGCACAATTCTATCGGACGAGATTTCATTTCCTCTATCTTGTCTCTCACTTGTTCCTTCTCTGACTTACATCCAAAGAAGAGCAAGCATATCATCATACCTATTATAGATAGTTTAGCCTTCATCTATTTTTTAGTTTAAAATTGTTCTTGTTGTTTGCAAAATTAGTAAAAAAACACTTAACTTCCAAATATCAGTAGTACATTTAGTACACTATCTTTTCCACATCAGTAAACTTACATATCACAACTAGCAACAAATCAATATATTAACTTAAAAAGTACATTTATTACATTCTTTATTCTAATGCCTTAATAAAAGCATCAAACTTCTTTATGTTATCAGATTTGAACAATAGCAGAACTAATTTTTTACGCTTATTGGTAACGCTCTGTTTTGAAACGCCCAAAAGATTCGCTATCTGAGAGGGACTGAAAGAAAGTCTTGTCAGCAAACAAATTCTAAACTCATCATCTAGAATGCCTTTAAACAAAGACATATTTTGCCAAAACGCAGGCAAATTTGCCTCAATCAATTTCTGCAAGTCTTTCCATTCACTAGCAGACGGTTTCTTACCAACATTAGCATATTCTTGGAAAGTCAAAACCACCTTGGATTCCATAAACGTGTTCTCTTTTTTCCATTTGTCTTCATTCTCATTCGTTTCATAGACACTCAACATACCATTCAGATTTTCCAACTTTTGTTTTAGAAACTTCACTTCCTTTTGGGTTGAATACAATTCTTTCTTGGTAGCACCATATAGAGTTTGCATCTTTAGACTTCTTGCCTTCATTTTACTTATTACAATAAGTAAGACTACTATCATCAAGAAAGACGTAAACAATAAGCCTTTCCAAACATCAAATGTCACCATCAACCCGAAAAGCAGGTTTATATAGCATTTATTAAATAATATCATAATCAATTTCTTTACATATAAAAACACAAACTACCGCTTCCCTTTCTCCCCAAACTTGCAAAAGATAGGCATGATGAATATCAGCGCAGGGAGGGAGAAGAGCAGTCCACCCGTTACTCCCGTGGCAAACGAGAACCAGAATGGCTCGTCCTTGCCATCCATGAAAAACGGAACCAGCCCCACAATCGTAGAAGACACCGTCAGGAAGATTGGAATGATCTTGTGATTGAAGGCTCTGACATAATCCCTTATCTTGCCACGATGCGACAAGCGATGCATATTGTTATATTGACTCAAAATGTAAATGCCCGAGTTCACGACTATACCAATCAGCAATACCAAGGAAGCGAAGCCTCCACTGCCAAAAGGAATCTCCGTAAAACAGAAAGTAAGGAAACTGCCTATCAACGCCACAGGAATGACGGAAACTATCACCAGCGACTGGCGAACAGACTCAAACTGAATGGCACAAATAAAGAACACGATCACCACTATCAAGAAAAGCAACCAATAATTGGATTTCTCATTGATAGACCTGTGGTAAGAAGTATTCTCGCAACGATACCCCACAGGCAAAGTCTTATTGAAATACTTGAGCACTCCGTCTATATACTCGGATGAGTAGGTATAAGAACCCATCACATTGAATGCCACATTCAGCATATACTCCTGGTTTTTCTTAGGAATGACATTCTTCGCCTCACGGCGTTCCATCTTCATCGCCTCTGGCACAAACAGCTCACTTGAGTCCACCTTCACCTGCTCGTTTTCCACATGCCACAAGTCAAAAGACGTTTGAGGCAAGGGCTTGAGATATACATCAGACTCTATGTTGTTATCCTTATAATACCCTACATAGCTAGACATCAAGATATTTTCCAGCGATCCATGCGCATCATCCACATCCACCTGATAAAGAGCCATTTGCTCCTTCTTGTAGTCCATGAAGAATTCAGGCTCTTGGTTTTCAAAGCCCGGAGTCTCAATGGTCAAGTCCTGCACACGTGGATTTTTTCTCATATAGCGGCACACGTCCTCTGCCAGACGATAGAGCTGGTCGTAATTATAGCCAGAAAGCGTCAAGCGATTGCTGCGATACAGCAAGTTCAGGGCATTGCTAAACCCTCGCTCGCTCACGCCATAAGTGCTCCAGTCAGCGCCGCCAATCGTTATCACCTTGCCTATCACCTCATTTTCCAGGCGATATGGGAAAGAGGTCTTGTCAACACCCTGTTTGAAGTGAACAACGATTTCGCCATTTCTCTTATCAATGCGAGTGACAAACTCCTTGATTTCCTTATATTTCTTCAGCGTTTCCTCCACAATCATCATCTTGGGGTTAAGCTGCACGGCTGTACCGCCCACAGGCATCTGTGCTCGGATGTGCAATACCTTTTCCTCATTCTCATCACCCCGGCGGCTATCCTCGTCCAAATAATCGGCAAACATCTGCACAGTACCACCCAAATACTTAGACAGCAAAGGCTTGTATTTATCCACGAAAATAGAGTTGCCCAACGTTTGGTTATAAAGCGCATCATACCAAGGCAAACGAGCCTCATCCGCCTGTTCCATTCCATACGCTTCGTCATCCGTCCCCAACCGATCTGGCAAAAATTGGAAAGGAATGCCGAACGCCAACACCAACAAGACATAATACACCCATTTACGGCGGGAGGTGAATGCGATATAACGGCTGTAGAAGCGATTGCACCTAACGACCACCCTGCCCAACCTGAGATGTTGCCTTTGGCTGCTATATTGCCAACGGTCGATGATGGCTGGCACAAAAAACAACGCCACGACCAAAGACACCACCAGATTGATGATGACTATCCAAGCGAAATCGTACAAGTCTTGCTGCAATTCCTTAGGAAGGAAAAAAATGACCACCATAGACCCTATCGTGGTGAGCATAGCCGCCAACAACGACAAGAAAGCCTTGCGGTTGTGATAATAACCATAATGATCGACCATCACAATCGTAGAGTCAATGATAAGTCCTAAAGAGACGGTGATTCCTGCCAAGGAATAAATGTGCAGCTTGATGTCGAACAACCAAAACACGATGATGGCTATCAACAGATTGGCAGCCAATGTGGAAGCAACGATAGCCAGATATTTCCAGTCTCGGTTGGTAAGCCAGACAAACACCAGCAGGATGGCAAGCGACATCAATGTCCTTCTCAGCAACTTCGACATCTCCTCTCGCTGTTGCTTGGCACTGTCATACGACAACTGGAAATACACCTTCTGATGAATGCCAGCCTTCAGCTGCTCCATCTTCTCCTGCACGACATCCGACATCCTCACGGTCTTGCCATCCGAAGGAATATAAACGTTGATATATACCGTGTTCAAACCATTTACCCGATAATAGCTGTCGGGATCCTGGTTCTTCACTTGCACGGCAGCTAAATCGTTCAGATAAACCACCTTTCCATCTATGTTTTTCAAAGGCATCTCACCCAAAGGTTTTCCAAACAACTCGGTGGTGAGATGCAAGGCAATCTTCTCTTGGTTTCCCTGCGCCGTGGTGTGCATCACCGTACCGATGATTTCATCCTGCCCGATATAGTTGCGAATGCCATTGGCTATGTCGTTCGACGTGATGCCGTATGCAGAAAGAGCCATCGGGTCATAACTTATCTCCACGTATGTATCCGTCGTGCCAGTCACTTCCACCTTGTTAACGCCATCCACTGCCTCCAGTTGCCTGACCACATTCTCCTTCACAAAGTTCTTAATCAACTCGGGCTGTATGTCGGCATTCACCAGGTAAGTCAGCAACAGTTTTTGGGCATTGTGCGATGCCATGCCGCTGACCACCTCGCCTCCCATCAGCGTAGGATAAGAAACGCCCTTCGGCAATCGCTCGTGCGACTGTCGCAACAAGGAAGAAATCTCGAACCTGACGGAGGACACATCCACATTCTCCTTCAGATTGACCACGATTTCACTTTTGCCAAAATAAGACTTGGAAGAAACACTCTCTACCCCTTTCAGTGCAGACACCATTCCCTCTATCGGCGAGGTGAGATTCTGCTCCACCACCTTTGCCGACACATGAGGCCACTCGTACTTGATGGTCATGCGCTTGCCCTGTCGTGGTGTCGGCTCAGTCCCCACGTCGATGAGGGGAGCCAACGCCACGCCAATAATCATCAAGATGACGAAAGTCAATATCACACTAAAAGAGGATAGTTTCATCGTATATCAATTTTTCGTTTTGTCTGTTTTCTTTCTATATATTGAGTAATAGAGGATTGGCACAAAGAAGATGCTCACCAAAGTGCCTATCACCATGCCTATGAGGATGGCTAGCGACAACGGGAATTGCATGTCGGCACCTATGGAGCCTCTCGACATAAATGGCAACAAAGAGAAAATGGTGGTCAGCGAAGTCATGATGATAGGCATCAGACGCTCATGCCCCGCCCGCTCTATCGCCTCCATCAGCGGCTTCCCTTCACGGCGATGATGATTGATGGTGTCGATCTTCAAGATAGAGTCGTTGATGACAATGCCCGCCATCACGATGACACCGGTCATCGACATGATGTCGATGGACATTCCGAGCAACCACAACACCAACAACACGCAGAACACATCCAGCACGATTTCCGACAAGATGATGGCTGGCTGTATCATACTCTCAAACTGTGCCGCCAAGATGAAATACAAGAGAAGCAAGGCCACGACCAAAATCCAAACCAAGCCCATGATCATCTGTCGGCTGGAGAAATAGTCGCCACTGGCAACAATCCTCACATCGTCATGCTGAGCCTCGTATTGCGACACGAAATCCAGAATCCGTCTCACCTCCTTGCCAGAGGCTTGTATGTCAACAGGTTGGTATTCGCCCCCTTCCGAGCCATACAGATGTTTGTAGTCATACACCATACGCTCCTTCAGCAACAGGCTCAAAGGTATGCTCACCCCATCCCTGGTATCTATGGAAGATGCCAATATCGACTCCCGGTCCGCCTTCGACGAACCTATCACCACCGGTACGCTTCCCGCACCTTGGTTGATGCGCAAAGCCTCGTTGGTTCCCGATATTTGGCGCAACCTATCACACAGTTGGGTATATGAGATGCCATACATGGTCATCTGCTCCACATCAGCCACCAACTGCAAATTCTCCTCCGTCACCACAGGTGGAATCATCACTTCAGGGAAATGTTGGCGCAAACTGTCGGTGAAAGCCATAGCCTGCGACACCGTAGGGCGATGTCCCCCAGCGTCTTGCAACTTCAATCGCAAATCAGGTTCCCCAGAAGAGAATATCATATCGAATAGGTTGCCCGAAGGAGAGAACGAGACAGACGCATCGGGATAAGCCTCAGCCACATACGACTGCAATCGCTTCTTGGCTTGCAAGAACTCATCCACCGACTCACACTTAAAATACACCAATGCCTCGGAAGAGGTAATGTCTTGGGTATGGAACAGCAAAAAGTCTTGCGTACCCACCATCGAGGTTGTCGCTTCCACCCCTTTCTTGCAATGCTCCAGCACTTGGCTAATCCTCCTATCGTTCTCTTGCACCGAGATGCCCGCGTTCCAATCCACATACATGATGGCATCCGTATAGCTCACCTCCGGCATTTGTCTTTTCTCGGAGATTAAAAACATCACCACGAGCCCCGGGGCAGAGAGCAAGAACAAGAAGAGACAGAGGCGCAAATGAGCAAACATCCAGCTCTGCGTCTTCTCATACCAGCGTAAAATCGCCAGATTCGTTTTCGTCACGTTTTTCTCGTCATCTGCCACCAAAGCCTCGCCCTTCTCAAGCTTGCGCTTGTGCACCTTTTGATATAGCACCTTGAAATATACAGGCAGCACGATCATACTTACAGCCAACGACGCAAAAAGGGCTATGGCAATGCCCATACTCTGGTCGTAGAACAAAGCACCCGTCATTCCACCGATAAAAATCAACGGCACGAAAACACTGCAAGTGGTCAATACAGAACTCAACATCGGCGTAAACACCTCTGCGGTTCCCTGGCATATCGCCTCAGCCAAGGTATTGCCACCATGCAATTTCTGCAAGATGTTGTCTATCACAATGATGGAGTTATCCACAATCATACCCACACCCAGAATCAATCCCGACAAGGATATGATGTTGAGGGAGATGCCCAACAACTTGAATGCCAACAGCGTGATGAGCAGAGACAATGGGATGGACAATGCCACCAACATAGCCAAGCGCCACTTACGCATAAAGAACAACAAGACCAACAAGGTAAAAAAGGCTGCCGCCAAAAGGTTCCACTCCAAATTGTTGATAGAATAAGACAACAACTCCGTTTGGTCTCTAGTTATGTCAAATTCCAAATCAGGATAAGTTTTCTCCAGGTCGGCAATCACATTGTCCACCTCGCTCTTCAGCTCATCCATCTGTGCATCATTCTGCTTGATGATGCACAAGGTAACGCAATTCTTCCCATTATGCCTGACGATGTTTCTGCGTATGGCAGGATGCTCCTCTATCTTACACAAGTCCTTGAGCTGGAGCATCCGCCCCTCATGATTGATATAAACATTGCGCACATCATCCACCGTCAAAATCTGACTGTCGAAATGCACATTATACTGGTAAATGCCATCAACCACCGTAAGGGCAGACAATCGGATGTCATTCTCAGCCAAGGCTCGCTGCAACTCCTCCACCGTGATGCCCAAAGCCGCCAGTTTGTCCGCATCAGGCACACACTGAATCTCGGAGGTAGTCAGTCCGCTCATATCCACCATGGCTGTGGACGGTAACTGCTCCAGGCGACGGCACACCACATTTCGGGCAAAGTCGCTCAGTTGGGCAAACTTTGTCGAAGCCTCCTGCCCCGATGGTTCACCACGGAAAGAGACGTTGAGGAAAAAGGCAGGAATATCCGAAGCACTCGCCTTGATGACCTTGGGACGAACCACATCCTTCGGCATATTTCCCATCGCCATGTCGATTTTCTCATTTACCTCGATGAAAAGCATGTCGATGTTGGCACCAGGCTCAAACTTCAACAAGATATTTCCCACATCCATTCGAGAGTCTGAGCTGATGCTCTTCACGCCCGACACTTGCGCAAGCTGCCCCCTAAGGGGAGCTATCACACGTTTTTCCATCTCTTGCGCAGAGCAACCTGGCATACTCTCCTGCACGGTAATCTGCGGAATGTCTATGTCGGGCATCAGCGATACGGGAATGTTCTTGATGCCGACGATGCCAATCACCACCAGGGCAATCAGTATCATCGTTACCGCCACCGGACGGTGAATCAAATACTTAATCATAGGCGTTGACAGTTTTTATCTCTTCTTGATTTTCACCTTCGTTCCATCAGCCAGATTCAGGTTGCCGGAAGTGATGACCACATCTCCCGCATGCAACTCCGTCTCCTTGCGTTCGCAGCCCTTGATGGCGTATGAGCCAATGTTGCTATAAGCGATATCCACGTATGTCCACACAGCCTCGCCATCCTTGTAGAGAAAGACCACATGATAGCCATCACGTTCCACCACAGCATCCTTAGGCACCACAAACGATTGAGCCACATCATTCTCTATGATAACTTTCACATTCATGCCATCGAGCATTTTCCCCGAAGGATTAGGAATGCGAGCCGTTATCTTGATGAGTCCCTTCTCGCTCACGGTTGGGTTGATATTTGTTACCGTACCCGCATACTGAGCCGTCTCGTCAACAAAAGGACTCACTATCACCTTCTGCCCCTTGTGGATATTCTTGATTTCAGCCTCCAACACACTAAACTCCACATCGAGTTGCGTATCGTTGATGACTGTGCAGAGCTTATCCAAACGTTGGTTGCGCTTATTTTCCAAATCGGCGATTCTTCCGGCAAAAGGAGCCACAAGCGCACATTTGTCCATACTGTTGCGAGCCGACTGCAACTGGTATTGGGCCAGATAATACCCCGATGCCACCTTGGCACGGTGCATCACATCGGCAGGCACGTTGGCAGAAATGCCATCATATCCCAATCCGATGAGCCTGTCGGCCAAATCTACCTTTGCCTTTTCCAGTTGCTTGGTAGCCTTCTCCACTTCCAGAGCGGCGTCGCCACCATCGGTTTTGGCTATCAATTGTCCCTTAGCCACCCTGCAGCCATTATGCACATACACCCCCTTCACGATGCCTCCATCGGTAAAGGCAAGCTCGCATTTCTCGATAGCCCTCAGCTTGCCATTGCATATCAACTGGCGATGAAACGTCTTCCGATGTAATTTTATCGTATCCACATAAACATCAGTAGGAATACTTTCAGCGTTTACCATTTTTTCTTCCTCCGCATTCGTCTTCTGTCGGCAAGAGGAGTTCAATGCCGACACCACGATAAGCGCAGCCCATATCACATTTTTTATTTTCATCTTCATTATTTTCCGTTTGTTTGAACCAATTTATCAAAATCAACCGTTAAGTCTTGATGCTTATCCCAGTCGTACAGGGTGTATTTACGCAATGTATAATAATAAGACCAATACGTCTGAAGTTGGCTAATATATTGCGACTTGGCGGTCTCTAGTTCTTGGATGGCAGTATTGAGTTCCGTAACGGATATATTGCCCGTCTCGAATCTCTTTTTGGTAATCTCATATCTCTCGTTGGATATTTCCTGCGCACGCATCGAAGTGCGGCATTGCTCGGATTGGAAACTGAATTGCAAGATGTCTCGCTTTATCTTTTGCACATAATCTTGGTCAGCCTGTTTCTTCTTTGTCTTGGCAAGTTCCAGGTTAGACTTCGCCACCATCACCTTTCCCTTTTGCACGCCCCAGTCGAAGATAGGCAAGGTAACGGTCAAGCCGATGATTTCATTGTCTTTCAGATGACTGTAAGCCGCGGCGAAACCATCCGCCGTGCGATTGAAGCCCACCTCGGCATTCAGCCTCATCTGGATGCCCTTGGCAGATTTTGCCTGCGCCAGGTTTTGCTGCGCCGTCAACACGGAGATTTCCTGGGTTAAAGAATGCGAAGAATTATCCCACGCCTTTCGCAACACCTCGTCTGCATTCAGCACCATATCGGCAACATTGGCAGGAGGAATGAGTTTCGCATCCTCGTAATCCGTCACACGAAGATAGGAAAAGAGGTCGAACAAGCTATCGTCCATTTTTATCTTTGAGTTGTTGACCTCTACCTTGGTATTCAGCTTCGACAATTCCAGTTGCAGCAGGTCGCTCTTGGTAATGGTGCCTAAGTTAAGACGCTTCTCCGAAATCTTATACAGGGCCTCCAAATCAGAATATTTGCTCACATTTTGACTATAGTTCGACTGGGACGATATGGCTTGGAAATAGAGCGTCGCCACCTGTATGGCAATGTCCTCCATTTTTTCCAAATACACCTTCTTGGCTTTCTCAAACTCCTTGGGTTCCGTTTTCTTGCGCCATTTCAATTCGTTGTACGACCTCAGCGGCTGTGAATAAGACAGGCGCAAAGGCAAGGTATTGTACGTGGTCATCTTATAGTCGAACTGGTCGAGTCGATACAAATAAGACTTCAACGACAAGGTACCCCCCAAGGAAGCTATTTGCTGCTCCACCGACAAGGTCAGCGAATTGGTGAGGGAATTATTATCCACATAGTTGATTCTACCATCCTCGGAGTTTCTTGCCTCCACCCTGGAGTGGTCGAAGTTCATGAGACCTCCCGTCAGACTCACCGAAGGCAGCAGTTCTGCCCGAAACGACTTATAAGCCCAATAGCTAGACAAAAAGCTGAAGCGAGCCAACTGAGCATCATAGGAATTCTGTTGAGCGATAAGGATAGCATCGTTCAAGGAAATTACTTTTTGTGCTCTTGCCGTCAAGCCAACACATAGTAACAACAGCAATATGATTATTTTCCTCATTCTCGTCATTGTTTAGTTTTACGATTATAGATTTGGTTACAAAAGTACTATTTTATATTGACACTCACAAACTTTTCAGACATTTTTTTGCATTTTTTTTCATATCACTCACAGCTTGCGATGACACCTTTTCCTGAAAGTCCAATATTTTCTTAGCAATCACCCTCGCATCCGCTTGCCGATTCAGCTGCTGATACAAGCACATCTTTTGGTAGAGCGGATAAATACGATTCGGCATTTGAACGAATGCTTTATCATAACAAATCTCAGCTTCCCGATATTGTCCTAAATCCCGATGGTTATTGCCCATCAACACCCAAAACATAGGGTCATTGCTCACCAAGAGACCTCTGCGAAGCATCGCATTGCTATCCATCCAATGTTTGTTGACCCGCAACAAATGCGCATAATCAAACAAGAAGTACTTGTCGTCTTCACATAATGGGAGCAAGCGATTATAATCCTGCAAAAAAGTTTCATGAGTCATCCTTGCCATTGTCTGATAAGACCTATGGGCCTGCAAATGTCGGTTCGCTAAGTGGTAGCACAATCCCATCCCGCCACACAACGGCAAGCAGAGCAAAGCTATCTTCCTCCCCGAAAAAGCAACACCCAAGCTAGACCTCTCGGCAGCCTTCGCCATCAATACGACCATAACCATCTGGTAAGGGAACAATTGAAAAGAATAAGAGAACAAGGAGAAGACCACCAATGCGACAGCCCCTCCCAACAACACAACTGAGATCTTTCGCAAACGCCACATCGTCACTTCCACAGTCATTAGGCAGAATATCACACCTATCCACCCTTGCTCCACACCGACTTGCAATATGTCACAGAATGCATAGTCAATAACATCGGCATTCATAGCATACGAGACAATATGGTCTTTTGAGGAAAAGAAAGTTTGCAACACCTTGCCATATTCGCCAGCAAAGCTCCCCAGTCCTGTCCCTAGCCATCCATTATCCGTCAACATGCCCAAAGAAAGCCTCCAGATGAACGTTCTGCCAAGAGCCGAACCTTGTTTCAAGAAAAACAAGTATGCCCCTATTCCGATTGCCATAAACGTCAAATATACACAGTACTTTCTTATCAAGCCTCTATATTGCCAGCACAACACTACCGCTACAGCCACGATGGCGCTCCTGCTCCGAATCAACGCCAGCATGACCATCCCCACAAAAAGAACAAAGAGATTTCCCTTTATCATGATGGATTTTTTCCATCCACCGAACTGTTGCTCTTTCCTCAGCCAAACGATAGCCATCGCCACTCCCATGGAGATAAAAGCGGTATAAGGTCCTGAATTGAAAAAATTTCCTTTTATTGCAACGGAAGCACTATTATAGCCACCTCCACAAAATTGCCACACCCCCAATAAAAGCTCATATCCACACACAAAAACCAGCGTACTTTCTATAGCTACTGTTCTAACCGCAAAGCCAACGAATAAAAGCCTCAGCATCAGATACAATACGAACAAAGATGTATAGGTAACAACCTGCAGAGCGCAAGGAACCTCCGATGGCATATAGCCTCGCACTAGCACATACAGCCACCAACAAAACACCAGCAAATCCACCAAATCCAATCGCCAAAGCAAATGTTTACCTCTGCACAAGCCATAAATACAAAAGAATGCGCATAACACACACCCTATGGCACTACCATACAGCAAGGGTTCAGACCATAACGGAGTCACTGTCTGAACCGTAGGGAGCAGACATAGCAGCAATGGCAAAAATCCTATTCCCTTTCTGATATCGTTATCGGAGCTAAAAAGTTTCACTTATCTGTTTTATTGATACTTATCTGTTTATTTTATATCGTAACTAAACACCTGCTTCCCATTTTCATAGAAAAACACCTGTTCTTCCTTGCCTTGTGTCAAGTCTCGAAGCCAAAACAAGGCATTCTTGGGACCACGGAAAGCCACCGTCTTGCCTGTAGCTACAGTCTTACCCAATGATACCCATCCTTTGTCACCAGCATAATATAAGAGTTCGTATGTATCGCCAGCCCACACGAAATTTCCATCTGTTCGAGGATAGAAATCTACACACCGAATGGAAGACGGAGTATCCAGCTCATAGGTTAAACTTTTATGCTGCCCACTATAAAAGGTTGTCAACATATCATGGTCTGTTACATTCTCTGGTTTATAAGTAGAATCCACTGGTGTAAGCAATTTCAAGACTATAGGCTTCCTACATAAGGAATCCTCATAAATATCCAAATCAGCCAATTCCATTGGCGCTTTTTTAGGAGCATTATAACGCAGATAGCGAAAACAACGCCTATCAGAAACTCGTATCTTCAGATTGCTATAATCCAAAGTATCTCGAAATTCATACAACTTTTTTGCCTGTACAAAACTTTCATCCACGCTTGCCTCTATGCTCGATCCTATGATAGGACGCCAAAGCCTCTCAGCAAACAATTTGCCTAAAGGCATCTTCCTAGACAATACCATATCGACATAACTTCCAGAAATCGGTTTTAAAATTCTGCACTTTCTATTTCCTGAATAAAAAACAAATGGATACCCCACAGGAATACATTTGCCATTAGCAGCATCATAACATATAGGCTGATAAATAAAATTTGGTTCGATATTATCAAACCGCACCTTCTTACCTTCACATACTCCTACATCAATTGGAGTCCAGCCTTGAGGTGAGAATATTCCGAGATAGACTCGCTCCTCTTGTATGTTCAAAGGAATCTCCACATGGTTTTTACCGAAATAATTATCTGTGACATCATGTCGGAAGAAATTTCTCATTTCTAAAGGTATTTCAGAGACATCTCCAAACTTCCTTACTTGATCTTCTTGCAATCCAAAACAGCTTCTATACACTTTACCTTTCTTACGCCCATCAGAATGAGGAAGCTTGCGTGTAGGCACAAGGTCATCAAATCCGAATTGTATATAACGACCAGTAGTATCTCTTAACGCAAGCCATTGGTGTGAAGTATGATTTGCGTACATAAATGCATCAATAGCCACAGGAATGCCACAAGAGCGCATAGCATACAGCCCGATGTCGCAACTCTCACGGCAAGTACCAAACTTGGTTGAGAACAAGAAAGTCGCCTCTAAATGTGGAGCAGAGAAATGTGAGTAATATTCAATTCTTTGTTGGGAAATATGCTCATTGATTATGCGGCAAGCCTCTACAACATCACTACCACGGTAAAGAGAATCGAGCAAAGAGCCATAATATGCCTTATATAATGACCTCCAGTTTGTTAATGGTTCGTTAGCGATACGATAAGGCAACAACAATTCACAGAAATCCTCAAAACTTAAATGTTTATTCCAAGGATACCTTTTCCAATCATCAAAAGCCTTATCTATGTTGTCTATTAAATAGTCTGCCTTGATAACCTGAGCATCATATACCTTTGGCAATGACTCAAATGGGTAATAACGCCATTGACTTCCTCCAATCTCGCTCATATCACCCACTTTCGGATTCTTGTAGGCTGTTGCTAGTATATTCTTCAAGGAGTCTAACGGAGCACCCTCGTAACTATACCAATGGGGCATATTGCGAATCAGGAACTTAGCAGCCTCTAGTTTTTGGGAATCATCTTTATAATGTTCCAACACTTTCTCCAATTCCCCACGGTTCTTTCCAGCAAATTCCAAGGCAGACTCTAGGCGTTGTTCGCCAGAGTCCACCACAGAACATGCTGTCAAGAACAGCAGGAAGAGAGCTAATAGGGTTTGTTTCATTTCAAATCATAAATACTATATCCGTTATTTAACAGAATATTCTAATAATTGAATTTTAGCAAATTTTCTTTGGCATCCAATGGATTCCAAGAATAAAAACAATGTCCGTTAGGATTTATCTTACACCGTAGAACATCTGTTTTTGGAACTATGTGCTTGTATGGGATTAAATTTAGAGAATATATTTCAATCTCAAATTTAGGACTATACAACTTATAGTTAGATACCTTTGAGATAAAACCAGGCTCATACCCCATATACTGAGCCAGAATATTACTGTCATTCATATCAACAAACGAGTAGTATATTCTTTTGGAACCAGACAAATCGATTTTGTCCTTTACAGCTTTGATCTCAGAAATTTTAATTTCTCCAAAGTTGTCAACACCACCCACAGCTATTGCATTTATAAACCTAAAACCGATACAAATCTTATTTTTTTTGTAAGCAAAATGATAATCTGCAAAATTTCGGTGTTCTGCATCCAGCCCCAAGCTATCAAGCATATTATAAACAAATACAGATTTTTCCTTCTTTTCGTTATACGTCTGCAAATCACGATCCAAAGTATTAAAAATGAGGATGGAGTCATTTACTCTATACACTTCTTGTAAAGGTCCGACAAAAGGGAGTTTCAGAGACTTGCTGGCAATAAAGATTGCCTTTTGAGAAGTTACTTTATACTTCAAAATTTTGTAGTTAGCCTGATCTATTATTTCCAAAGTATCTCCATTCGGATTTTGCACCATATCCATAGCCATGGTTTCGTTTTTTCCATGTCCCTTTACCGCAAAACCATAAAGATATTTGTTTGTCACCTTGTCGTAAACAGAAAGTTGTTTTTGATGAGCCTCCACATCATTTTGAACCACATAGTATTTGTCCATTAACACCAAATCAAGTTGTTTGGATGCATTATCAATGTAAGTTACAGAAGGTTTTATCTCAACCTTCTGTTGAAACTTCGCAATATTAGATTCCTTATCTCTAGATTTGTCACAAGAAATTAACATGCAACAATTCATAAAAATAAATATAAGATAAGCAAATACTACTTTTTGACTTTTATTTAATGTATTATTCTTCATATTTTTTTTTTAATCAATTTAATCTACAACGCAATTGCGTTGT
>JAIINY010000359.1:0-2465 GCA_022741625.1 Prevotella sp.
GTCGGCATATTTGAGAGGATTATTCAGACAATAACTATAGCTGTTATAGTTCTGACTATTGTCTCCTTCCTGTACGTATTTATCAGGGCTTAGGAATCTTTTAGCCCGAAAATACAAATTTTCAAAACCCCTTTCGAAGGATTTGGATATATCTTTACAGAATGGTCGCATAGCATATCAGAGAAACTCTGATTGTCTGAGGAAAAGTTTTGCTGCTTTGCCATAGTTTTTGGAACCGGCATGATAATTTGCCGCTTCACACGATTGCCAGCGGCATCATAACTGTATCCAATTCTTCCTTGTGCAGAAGATACGACTGGCAATAAAGTCAGAATTGCCAGAGAACTCATTGCCAAAACTATCAGTTTCGTTTTCATACTTTCTTTTTTTAGTTATATATTCAATTACCTATTGGCAGAATAATCCGCTAAGACGATGCAAAAGTAAATAAAAAGAATGAGAAACTATAAGAAATGATGGAAAAATCAATTCCATCATCCCAATTTTAAAACATTTTAAACCAACATTTTGCTAAGCCCGTGCAATTTTCATGATAACAAAACGTTTCTTTATCAGAACAATTAATTATCATTGATATGAAAAAAATAAATTATTTTGTTGGACTGTTATTAGTCATGCTTGCATTCGTCTTTGTTGTATCATGCAACGACGATGACGAGGAATCTCTAGAGCAGCAATGGGCTTCTGTATTGGATAATCATGGATGTGCATACGACTTTAGTGACGCTGGATACTGCTTTGGCGATGGCGGCGGTATCAGTAAAAAGAACTTTGAAAAAATGTTCATTGGCCATGGATGGAAGCACTACGCCACATGGGAAATTACCAGGAATGGAAAAAGACTGCCTAACGAATATTATAGCAGCATAATTGGCATGTCGCCACAAAACTACTATTTTGACAGTAGTACCCAAATGACTGCTTACTATTATTCTGATGATGCTGGAAGTTTTATGAAAAAGAGCGAAACAGCATATACATTTAATAATAGGTACAACAATACCCCCCGGACGGTTCTACAGCTTGGCAACAACGAATATCTCCAGATAACAGGATGGACTCTCGGTAATCAACCAAGTTTCTGCATGGTTCATCCTCTGGGCATAAAATCAAATGGAGATACCGTTTATGGTGTTTCAATCTATGTACAGATGACCAGCCAAGAATTAAAATCGATGCAGGATATTGCAAAATAGAAATAATTGCAAACGTTTAATTGTAAAATATGGCACAACATAAGATTATCAAAAGATTGAAGACGATTGTTGTCTTTCCTTGACGTGAAAATATATCAAGCCAGTGGAGAGGTGGGCATAGATTCACATGCTTCTATTATGGTAAATGGAGTGAAATATGACTATATT
The DNA here is from genome assembly GCA_022741625.1 of Prevotella sp. Classification (GTDB taxonomy): domain Bacteria; phylum Bacteroidota; class Bacteroidia; order Bacteroidales; family Bacteroidaceae; genus Prevotella. The sequence goes on from JAIINY010000359.1 coordinate 1,386, forward strand.
GGCAGCAAGCAGTTGCCTAAAGGGGTATTCGTGAAAGTGCCCGAATGTGGATATGTTGCAGCCACATAGCGCTTTAAACCAATGCCCGAGACAACAACAGCATTTGACTTTCGTGAAATAGTCGACAATTCCGGCTGGAATATTTATGGAGTGCGTCTCGATGGCAAGCGTCCGCAGACCGACATTCCGCAACACTTACTGCAACAAGCACCTGATAAGAACAGCAAGTTACCAGCAACCGGCCTTAATCTTGGCAAGACTGTTGTAGCCGTGCGCTTGCTTGGATATAAACCAGAATACAAGACTACGCTCGATATTATAATTGATAATTGATTCTCGCCACAACGCATGCCATTCGCCCATGACTTGGGTAAAAAGCCCGGAAGCATTGGCAGAATTGAAGCAGGTTATCTCTGATTTCTTTGCCAAGAAGGGACAGGAAGAATTAGATGCAATGTGGGAGCGTGGGGAAATGACAGAAGAAAAGCTGAAGAGCTTTGAGACATTGCACTCTTATTCTAAATGCTTGGAATGATAAGCATTGGATCAAGCCGGAATTATTAGAACAGCCTGAATTATTGCAGGTCAAATTGACTTTGCATATTCAAAATGAGCCGATAAATGAGCCGATAAATGAGCATCTGTCAAATCGGCAAATTGCTATAATTATGGCAATAAAGGAACAATCATTCTTTACAAGAGATGATTTAGCGAAAGAAGTTGGAGTGTCGCTTGCGATTTTAAAAAGAGAAATTTCCATTTTGCGTAAGAATGGCTATATAGGTCGTGGAGGTAGCAATAAAAATGGTCAATAGCTACTTCTTAAAAAGATTTGTAAATAGATTTAATAAAATGTCGAATGTAAAATCGGAATAGAATACTATAAGCCTTTCTGCATTTATAGCGCTGAAAGGCTTTTTTGTGTCTTAAAATGAAGAAAGTTGTTCTTTTCTTTGGCATTTCCAATTCTTTTCGTTAATTTTGTGGCGTTAATTTAAAAGAAAGGAATAAGATGGAAACGATTAATATTCAGTTTCAAGTACCTTCTACAGGTCAATATACGCTTGACGAATTTGTCGC
>JAIINY010000042.1:0-15734 GCA_022741625.1 Prevotella sp.
GGCAGGATGAAGAGCAGCAGCAGCAATTTCAAGAATCTCAATTTCATTTTCGTCTCTCTTTTATATTTTCTCTTTTTAAACTTTCGTCGGTAATCTCCACATGCTTTAAATGCTATGCAAAGGTAAGGAAATATTCTTGTCCGGCAAAGAGAAGAGCCACCTTTTTTATATTATCCCCCATTTTTCTTGCAAAATCAAAATATTCGTCGTATCTTTGCAGAAAGAATTTGTAGAAAGGTGGATGGCTCGCAAAAAGCCATCCTGAAAACATAGGAGATCAGATTATGACAGATACAGAAATGAACGATAGAAGATTGCCGGTAGGTATCCAGTCTTTTGAGGTTATCAGAAAGGGTGGTTATCTTTATGTTGACAAGACTGATATGATATGGAGACTTGCCAACAGGGGGAAAAAGTATAATTACCTGAGCCGCCCACGCCGCTTTGGCAAGTCGATTCTCGTGGATACACTCCAGACTTACTTCGAGGGGAAAAAGGAACTCTTCGAGGGCTTGAAGATTATGCAGATGGAGAAAGACTGGACTTGCTATCCCGTCATTCGACTCGACATGAGTTGCGGAGGAGCTACCCCCGAAGAGCTCAACTCCTATCTCGATGATGCCTTCTATAAACTTGAACAGAAGTATGAAGTTGCGGTCCGCCCGGAGGCTTCCCTTGCCGTCCGCTTCCAGAACATCATAGAAACGATGTTTCAGAAGACAGAAAAACAGGCGGTTATCCTCATCGATGAGTATGATTCTCCATTGCAGCATTCCTGGAAGACTCCTCAGCATGATGCCTGCACAGCCATCTATAAATCCGTGTTTGCCATCTTGAAAAAAGAGGACGAGCACGAGCGCTTCGTCTTCATCACGGGCATCACCAAGTTCACTCAGATTTCTCTCTTCTCTGTCCTCAATAATCTGAGCAACATCAGTTTTGATGCACCTTACGCCACGATCTGCGGCATTTCAAAGCATGAAGTTGCCGACAACTTCATGCCTGAGATTGAGGCGATGGGAGAAGAAAACGGATGGACTCCGGAGGAAACGCTGAAGCAGCTCACGGCCTATTACGACGGATATCATTTCTGTCATGAAAATATGATTGATATCTTCAATCCATTCAGCCTCATCAATGCCCTGGAGGATAGGAAATTGAGAAATTACTGGGCCTCATCTGGAGCAACCTCGCTGCTTCCAAAGTTTGTGGATGATCTGGAGATTCGTTTAAAGGATTTTGACCATAGTGCCCTGTTGAGTACAACCATAGAAACTTCCGATGTGACGGGCGGTGGAGCAGAACTGTTTCTTTATCAGTCTGGCTATCTCACAATAAAGGGCTACATGAACGGAACTTACCTCCTTGGTATTCCAAACTTCGAGGTAAGACAGGCTCTGAATGAAATAGTTTTGCCAACCCTTTCCATGCGTAAGGGTAATGACATTCAGTCACCACAAGCTTTTCTGAATCTTTACCTGAACATGGGAAATCTACCAGAAGCAATGAAGTGTCTGAAAGCCCTTGTTGCGGATGTGCCATACAGCAACAAGAAGCTTGCCAGCATGGACATGGAGGAGCGCTACCGCCTGATTCTGAGCACCATCTTCAATGCCATCGGCTGTAGAGTGGAAGTTGAGAAGATGATATCTACAGGTAGAATAGATATGGTGGTAGAAACATCAACCATCATCTATGTATTGGAATTGAAACTGAGCAACAATGGTGGTGTTAACGCTGCTGCAGAACAAATTAAAGCTAAGCGGTATGCAGAATCATTCAAAGCGGACAAGCGCAAAATAATAGCTCTTGCCATAGAACTAGAAGATTTAGGAAAGGGATTAATAGATTGGAAAGAAAGTTTCTTTCGCTTAACAGTTCCACGTTTCTTATATATAAGCCAGCCTTCTCCTGCGAAAAGGCTGGCTTTCTTTATCATCTAGATTCACTCACTATAAAGCTCTTCCCTGGATATCGTGGTGCTCCACAAGCCCACTTTCTCATCCTCCTCATGACGGTTGATGCCCGTATAGGTAAGACTGCTGTCCTCATAGCGCTTGAACTTGAAGACGGCGTCGTTCATCAACGCCTCATTAAATACACCCAGGTTCACCAGCAACTCAAAATCCTTCTTGGTCAAACCCGTAACCTTGGCAAAAAGACCAGGCTCCAACTGCATGATGACATCCCGAAGACTGCGCTCACGATAATCCGTAAGATACATAAAGATAGGAATACGAGTGGCAAACTTGATGAGTTTCTCCTGTATCATCTTGCGCTTGCTCTTTACTTCCTTCTCCTCTTCGCTTAATTCCTTCTTCTCCTTTTTCGAAAGACCATCCTCCGATTCCGAAGCCACTTTCTTGGTCTTCTTGATGTGGTCGGTCTTGGTGATGATGGTCTGGATATCCTCGTTCAAGCTTCTGAATCCCTCGATGTTCATCAGAGCTTGCATCGCCTGCTCATTATTCAAAAGCTTTTCCAGCACACCATTCGTCACATTCACCAGCGTGGCACTCTCCCATCTCCTGGCCAGTAAGGTGGCAGAAGTATTGCTCGTTGCCATATCAAGCACCTCACCGGCGTTCAAAGCCTTCATCGCTCCATCCTGATAGCAGATTACGGGCAAGAAATGAATCAGATCATCCACCTTCTGCTCCGGAGTCTTGTCGGCATCCACATTCAGCTGACTGCTATATTCCACCAACTTTCTCAAAGCCCTGTTTGGCGAGAAATCGAAAACGTAACACTCCTGCTTCAAAATCTCCGTCTGGTTGGGATGCAACCCATCACGATTGGTAATGGTCCATGGCGACTGAACCCGGAAAGTGGCCTGGAAATAGATTTCCGGACTCGACGTATCACGAAGCATAAAGATGCCAGTCCATGGTTTCACGGTTACCCCGTGGTCAGTTTACCACAACTCAAAGTGATGGATTTGCAATGCAGAGGATCCGGATTCTCCATCGCCCGCTCTACAGGCGCAAGGGCATCAAGTCCGATTCCAGCCTTGGTTCCTGCACAAACAATCACCTGATATTCATGATAGAAAGTGTTCTGCGATTCTGCCAGCAGATTCCTCATAGCATAGCAGGATGCCACGTTGGGAAGGAACCACAATGTATGCGCCAGCACACCGTAAAGTCTTGAATCATAGAATGGAAGAGGCGGCTTTCTATTGTTTTGCTTCAGATGGTCGATAGATGCCGGCAGATAGTTGCCACGCAACAAGTCGAGCCATTTCTGCACATCATCATGAAAACGGAAGCAAGCCTCCTCGCCTTCTCCATCTGCCAGAAAGAATGTATTGAGGTCGAATTCGTCAAACTCTCCATCATTCGCTACGGCGGCAATGGAAGGCGGCAACTGATAGGTCATCAGCACCATTCTCGGGAGCGAGGCATAGGGGTTCATCCTCTCGGGCTGCGATATATCCTCCGCAGCATACCCCTGCAAGGGTAATGCCTGGGTTTGAGATGATAGTTGATGAGAAGATTGCGGATGAGAAATCTTAGGATGCGCATTCTCCCACTCCTCCTTGGCACGCTGCTCGTCAGAATAAGTCCAGTTGTAGATTTCATCCTCGATGAAGTCGCCCGAAGCCAGTGCACGGAATGGCGTGCCCGAAAGATAGAGATAATGACGAGCCATGATTGGCATCATGTCCTCATCGAAATAATCAGGATTTTCTATCTCCTGACTCAGTTCCTTCTCCGATTCAACCATGGCTTTCTTCTGCACTTTGATGTCTTCCCTGGAGCCAATCAGTTCCTGCGCTTCCTCTCGCCATGCACCAAAATGATATTCATCCAGCACCACGCAATCCCAGTTAAAGGCTCGCGTCCATTCGTGTTTCGCCTTCATGCCTCCGCTCTTGCTCTTGCCCAGGAAATCCTGGAAGGAACCGAAGCAGACGAATGGCTTGTTGATGTCGATATCCTCATCGGTCTGGGTCTTGGCATTGATGAATTGCCAACCCTCGAAATCCTGATGGCGTATCAGGTCTTCCTCCCAAGCTTGTGCCACGGCAGGCTTGAAGGTAAGCACCAGCAGTCGGCGCCACTTCATGCGAAGCGCCAACTGATAGGTAGTAAAAGTCTTGCCGAATCGCATCTTGCAATTCCAGAGGAAATGAGGTGTATGCTCATGGTCATGCTGGAAGCGATTGAAATATTCGGCAGTCTTGTTCACAGCTTCCTGCTGCTCAGGTCGCATCGGGAAATTTTCGGTGCGGTCGTAGATGGTCTCACTTCTGTCTTTCACGGCAAGCCATGCCTTCTTCACATCCTCCGGGGTGCAGCGGAACCATTCGCCAGCCACTTTCCGGCAATCCATTCTGAGCAGCATGCGGTGCACCTCATGGTCGGTGAAGACAGTACCATCCTGCCGCATCGCCGATTCTTCGAAGACGATGTTCACAGGGTCTCCGCTTGGCTTCACTATCTGATATTGTTGATGAATTCGGGTAATCGTATCCTGGGTGGTATAGCCCACCTTGAGCAATCCCTTCAAGTCGGGGTTATGCTTATCTCTGTAAGCATAGATTTTAGGCTGCGACTCCGATTTCTCGGGAAATAAATTCTGCGTCATAATCCATGATGTTATGTTGTTATATATAAAAGGTGGAAGCAGGAGAATGCTCTCCTGCTCCCTTACCCTATTCTGATCTTGTTTCAAGATTATTCCATCGGACGAATCATCGACTCGATAAAGGCGATTTCATCAGATGAGAGTTTGTACTTGCGATAGAGCATCTCGTCGGTCCAAGGATGAGAGAAGTCTTGGAGGGGGACGAAAGAATATACTCCTCTAGCAGCATTTTGGGTATTTTTCTTGAACAACACAAAGAAACGAAAAAACTTAGTACGCATATAAGAGATGATATTCTCTGTTTCTGCTCCCGATGCACATGGACCTATCATAAGATAGGTTTCAGTACAAAGAGAAAACTTTTCACCAATAAAAGGCTTACCTATTACCAAATATGGAAAATCTCCTCTTTCTCCATAAGCTTTAGCTATAAATACCTTATAAGATTCTATAGCTTTAACGTTTTGCTTGACTTGTTCTTGATTAATAAAACCATTTTCCGGATAAGCATAGACTTTTAGCAAAGAATTATTTGCATTAGTCTTATACGGCTTTATATCACCGAATGGTTTTCTAGGACTTACTAACTGCTCAAAACTCTTTTCTTTAAATTTTCGGACTTTACGCAAAATAGGTATAGCCTGATTAAAGCGCACAAATGATGAAGAATTCTTCTCCAGCAATGGTCGCTTCATTTCAACAGTCTGCTTATTTCGGATATTAGTAATCTTACAATCTCCTCTATAATCACGATTCCATTTAAAATAACATACACCTCCAGACAAATCAACTCCTGGGAAACAATCAGAAGAATTAAAATAATCCACCAGAACTTCGATTCTATTGTCTGTCAACATATCCTCTCTAAAAACATCCAGTCCCTTTCCACCACTAAACCATCGAGAAGGAATAATCATAATTAAATAATGAGGAGCAAGTTTCTTTGATTGATTAACAAAAAGTTGATATAAAGGTGTTGCACTACTTCCCTTACCCCCACCATCATTCAGCTGATACGGCGGATTGCCAATAATTACATCGAATTTCATATTGTTGAATAGTTCTTTTGGATTGTCTGTATGAATAAACGGATAAGCATGGCTTTCCTTATCCTCGCCACGCTCGTACACTTCTCGGCTTGCGCCGCAATAGATACACTTGCCTGTAGATTCATTCCAGGTATGCGGAATCTCGTGGAAGGCGATGTTGCCGGAAGCCTCATCAAAGCGGCTGATGCTATAATCGCTGCTGGCATCCTTGCTGCAATAGAGCGAACGGCGGCTCACCAGGGAAGTAAGCTCCGTTATCGCCATGCCATACACCTGATGATGAAGGATATGGTCAAGGCGCTCCTGCATATCGGGAATCTCTTCAGAGAGACCATCCAGCAGACGCTTGGTTATCTCACGAAGAAACACACCGCTCTTACAAAAAGGGGCGAGAAACTTCACCTTACTATCGCTCCAAATCTCCTTTGGCAAAAGATCGAGCATGCGGTTGGCTATCTCAGGAGGCGTGAATACCTCATCGTTGCTCAGATTGGCCAGGCAACTGAGCACATCGGGATTATAATTGATCATGGTCGGGAAGATTAAGATAATGAGTCAACGGATATTCCTTGATAGGCTCATGCACGAAGGTTGGCTCGCCCGTATCGGCAAAGAGCAAACCCTCCTCCTCCGGTTTCGGCTTGTCATACTCCACGTTCTTGAGCAAATCATCAAGACGGAAGTCACGACGCTTCACTTTGCCACCGCCCACGAAGCCCCATTCCGAGAAGACGATAGGTTCCCCGGAAGACGTTTCCATGGTGAGGGCATCACCACAAAGAATGTTTTTGGCATAAAGAAACTGAATGCAACGCTCATAAGGGGCACTGCATTCCTGATGAAACACACGTTGATAGCGCTCCATGAAATCATCATAGAGCCTCTTCTGACAGGCAGCCACATTGTCGGGCAGCAGCTCCACGCCGTACATAGAACTGATGGCGAGGGCGGCATACAGTTCGTAGTCGTATCGGCTCTTATCATACTGGCACTCCACCACCTCGAGTTTACGGCGCTGAATTTCGATGAGGAAATTGCCGTTGCCGCAAGCCGGTTCCAGGAATCGGGAGTCGATACGCTCCGTCTCTTCCTTCACCAGGTCGAGCATAGCATTCACCTCACGCTTGGCGGTATAAACTTCTCCATGCTCCGCCACTCGCTCACGCGAAACTACCTGTCTCTCATTATCAGAATCTTGATTATTTATCATGTTTTGGTCGGACATTTAAAAATCAATAATACATGAAAGACTTGTTTTTCAAAGACTTATCGTATAAAGTCTTATCTAAATATTGTAGAAAGAAAAAGGCGCACCCACATCCTATTCATTCCTAAACTCGGGGTTGTCCGACCAAAGATTTACCCATGCAACGAAACGAAAGGAAGGGGTACGCCTATAGCTAGGCGCATCCTCATCCTCAGAAGTTCGTTGCTATTGTCTGGTCGGACTATTTGAGTTTAGAACTTCATCGAACTAGATACGAAATCTATTTCATCCACAAAGACAGACGTCATCGCCCTAAGGCGAATCCATCCAAATGCAAAGTAAATGCAAACGGGCGCAATGAAAGCTTGCTTTCAAATTGCCGAGTGCAGCTTTGCATTTGCAAAGATACTGCAAAAATCAGAGATAGCAAAAAGATTCGCCACCTTTTTTATATTATCCCCCATTTTTTCTTGCGAAATCAAAATATTCTTCTCTAAATCTTTGGAGTATCAATAATTATCTGTATCTTTGCAGAGTGAAATGTTTAAAAATTACAATTATGGCAACACAAGTATTACAATTCAATCAGGCCCAGCAGGCGGTGCTCAATGTTATCTCTTGTTTGCAGTCAGAACAGGACTTGGCAGACTTGAAACGAACATTAGTAAAGTTCATGAATGATCGCTTGCAACGAGAAATGGATAAGCTTTGGGAATCTGGCGAAATGAGCAATGAAAAGTTGCAGGAAATGCAGTCAGAACATTTGCGCACGACTTATAAATAAACTGACTATGCAGAGAAATATCGTCTTAGATACCAACTGTCTCTTGCAGATAATTGCAAGGAAAAGCAAGAATTATTTCTTATGGGAAGGATTCTTGAATGGGGACTATTGTCTCTGCTTTACAACTGAAATTCTAGAAGAATACGAAGAAATACTTTGTTTAAAAACGAATCGATTAATAGCAACTATGGTATTAGAGATTATAACTCAAGCTCCAAATACCCAAAGAGTTGATGCTCATTATCATTGAAATCTTATCACACAGGATCCCGATGATAATAAGTTTGTGGATTGTGCAGTCTTTGCTAATGCCGATTTCATTGTATCAGATGATAAACATTTCAAAGATTTAGAAAACATCGATTTTCCAAGAGTACTAGTAGTTAGATTAGAAGAGTTTGCCAGATTATACCGAAATCTTGATGCCAACTAATTAAAACTCTTTTCATCATTGAATTGACACATAGTTCGAGAGATAAATTGACACATATTTCGAGAGATAATATGTAAAAGAGCAAAAGCAAACACGGAAATACTCTTCACTCTTCACCAAACCCTCCGGAATACCGATAAACAGGGCGATTGCAGGGGTGAAGAGTTCGCAGCAGCTCTTCACCCACTCTTCACCACTCTTCACCCATATACTTCAACACATCAACGCATAAAGGAGGATACACATCTACCTATCGATTTTAAGTCCAGGTGAAGAGTGGTGAAGAGCGGGTGAAGAGTTGCTGATGACTCTTCACCTCCCAGAATGCCGATAAACACAGGGGATTTGGGAAGAAAGGTGAAGAGTGAAGAGATTTTTGCAGAATGCTAAACATAAATCATATTAATAGGATTGGGAAATCTGCTTTCCCTATCTGAGATGACTGTCTTATAGGAACAGCCGACTGTTCTCTATTCCGCTAGTCGGCTGTTCGCCCCAAACAGCCTACTGGGCATACGCAAACAGCACACTTATCTTTCGGAGATAAATATCAGAACATCGGAGATTTATCTGGCAAAAACAGCCATATCAAAACAAAAACGAAATGAAACTTTCCTGAAATTTGGAGGGTTAAAAAAAATATATTACCTTTGCATCCGCAAAAAAATAAGATTATGAACGGATTGTATACTATATTATTATTGGTGCTGAGCAACATCTTCATGACGCTGGCTTGGTACGGACACCTCAAGTTGCAACAAACGGGCGTGAGCAGCAACTGGCCTCTTATCGGTATCATCGCCTTCAGTTGGGCCATCGCCTTCTTCGAATATTGCTGTCAGGTACCAGCCAACCGCATCGGTTTCGTGGATAATGGCGGACCGTTTAATCTGGTCCAGCTCAAGGTGATACAGGAATGCGTATCGCTTATCGTCTTCGCCATCATCGCCAATATCCTCTTTCAGGGACAGGGATTGCACTGGAATCATTTCGCAGCCTTCTGCTGCCTGATTGCAGCCGTTTATTTCGTATTCATGAAATAGCCGGATAAGGAGTTAACTCAATATAACTCCTTATCCGGCTACCTTTTTAGTTTTACACCTGCCCTACACCAGGTTATAGATTTCGCTCGGTGTCTTGCGCTTCAATACTTCCAGTTGGAAGTCCTTGCCGGCTATGATGCCTTTGCTGCGCAGGATCTGTTCCACGGTTTTGCGTGCCAGCTCAGGATGGTTGTTCTCCTCACTGAGATGACAGAGCCAGACGTGATGAAGCTCCGGTGTAGCATAATTGGCAAGCGCCTCGCCACAATCGTCGTTGCTCAGATGACCGTTATCTCCCAGAATGCGATCCTTCAGATACTGGGGATAATGACCCTGTTGGAGCATCTCTACACTATGGTTCGCCTCGAGTACAAGATAGTTGGCACGCCCGATAAAGTCGTGCATCTCTTCGGTAATATGGCCCACATCGGTGATGAGACAGAAGTTCACACCTCCGCACTCCACGAAATAGCCAACATTGTCGGTACTGTCATGGGGTACGCCGAACGGAGTAATCTTAAACTCGCCCAGTGTGAAAGTTACGTTCTTCTCTATCACACGAGCATGGTTAGGCTCTATCTTCTTTCGAACACAATAGTTGCGCTCGATGCCTTGATGTACTTTACGGGTCGTATATACCGGTAGATGATAGTCAGTACTCAGACTCCCCACCGACTTTACATGGTCGGCGTGGTCATGGGTGATGAGGACGTGATGCACATCCTCGAAGCGAAGTCCATAGTTATGGAAATGCTTCTTTAATATTCTTATTCCTACTCCTACGTCTATCAGTATCGAATCCGTATCAGTGTAAAGATAATAGCAATTGCCACTACTTCCACTGCCAAAGGATATAAATTTCAGCATTTTAATTGTTATTTTCCATGCAAAGTTAGCAAAAAAGATTCTTATTACAAAGTTTTTTACTATCTTTGTGCCGAAATATCGAAAAAAAATAGAATTTTTAAGATTTGAGAATCATGATAAAGAAGTCGATGATAGGTTTATGCATAGCTATGGCATGCATGACCGCAAGTATATTCAGCCTTTCGGGCTGTGAACCTCATGAAGGCAGCGAGGACCAGCTGAAGGCTGATGTTGATTCGTTTGCCAACTATTATTTCAACTGGCATTTCCAGAAAGCCGTGAAGTATTGCACCCAGGAATCGGAGCGCTGGCTGCGCTATGCTGCAAGTAATGTGAACGAGACCGACGTGGAACTGCTGCGCCAGAAACCGGAGGATGCCAGCATCGAGATTAGGGATATTGATTTCGGTGACGATGAAACAAGTGCCACCGTTACCCTTACTGTTCATAATTTTCTGCAGATGGACAGCATCGGGCAGGATCCGCAGCTCATAGAACAGGCCGATTTCCAACTGCCGATGTGTATGGAAAAGGGGCTTTGGAAGATTAAGTTGGATAAATTGCCTTGAAAAAAGTAAGGAGTTTCTGAAGGGATCATAATCCAAAAGATGCCCTACAGAAACTCCTGGCTATAAACTGTTAACTATAAACTGTTAACTATAAACTATTAACTATTAGCTGCATTTAGAACGGCAGACCAACTGCGAAATGGAAGGCGAAATCGCGGTCTAGTTTCGGGTGGATAATCGCCCAATGCTCTTCCTTCGTTCCGTAGGCTGGATTGATCGCCTTCATACCCATATCCAGACGGAGGATGAAGTAATCGAAATTCAACCTGAGACCTAAGCCATAGGCTACAGCTATCTGTTTGTAGAATTCATCTATCTTGAACTGGCCGCCAGGCTGATCCTCATAATTGCGAAGTGTCCAGATATTACCGGCATCGATAAACGCTGCACCCTCAAACTTCCAGAAGAGCGAAGTGCGGTATTCTGCATTCAAGTCGAGCTTCACATCACCCGTCTGGTTGATGAAATCTATTCTGCCGTCAGTTCCCTTAAACTTGCCCGGACCTAATTCTCTTACTCCCCAACCTCTTACCGAGTTGGCACCACCCGAGAAATAACGCTTTTCGAAAGGCAACACCGTACTGTTGCCGTAAGGATAAGCCACACCGATACCCGCATGCAGCGCCAGAGCATTGCGCTTATCAAACTGCATCAGATGGGTATAATCTACATCAAACTTGGCATACTGGGCATAAGCTATATTAAATAATGTACGCTGCCCCTGGCTGTTCACCTTGAAACCGAATGCCTTGGAAACACCGCTCAGCAGATTGCCCGAACTCTCTACATTCATTCGCACAGCATCTACCCCATCGCTATAACTCAAACCGAAACCCATCTTCATGATAAACAGGTCTTCGTAATTGTAGCGGAGGATGGCATTTCTGTTTTCTGCATTATCGAGATAGTCTCTCTTGAATGTCTCGGATATCCATGGCATATACACATAGTTGAGATCGAGCAGGTCGAAACGCCAGGCCAGGTGATGACGCGGTTCTGTCCAGCGATAACGCCAGGCAGTAGAGAATACGCGGCGATGAAACTCCGGACGGTTCTGAAGATTCCAACTTGCCGACAACTCGCTGTTTGCCGTCTGTCTTCTTCTGAAATTTCTTGAAAGGAAAGGCGCCACGAAACGAGGGAAAACCAGTTTGCCTTCAACCGAATATTCAGTATAGTTCTGGTCCTGATACCCCTCCAGACCGGTAATAGCCTCGTAAGCTCCACGAAGTTCGATGCTCAGCTGCTCACTACCTCTGAAGAGATTTCGGTTGGTATAAGTGAGCGATGCAGCAGCTCCCAAGTCGCCCGCCGTATTGGTTCCCTCCGGCTGGAAGGCGATGGTAGAAGGCTTGTTGGTACTGATCTGGATATTGCAATCCATCTGCCGGCTGATGCTGTCGCTCCCCATTCCGTTCTCCGTAACCTGGTTGCTGTCAGGAACTTCAGAGAAACTGATATTGGTATACTTCACCGCCTGCAGACGGGCGAAGTTGTTATAGGTGCGCTGCAAGGCAGCGGCGCTGTAGGGACGGCCTTCGCTGAGGGCAGTGGCATTGAGCAAAACCTGATGGCGCAGATGGATTCGGTCGCTGTCATTACTCAGATAGTTGATGTTTCTGATTTCATATCGGGTATGATCAACCTCAGGAGCATTACTGTTTGCCTTATACTTCATCAGGTGGAGCGTCAGGGCGATATCCTTCTGTCCCGCAATCGTATCTGCAGAAAACTGGATAAAATCTTTATGAAAGCGGAAATAGCCATCATTGGTCAGAAGGCTGGAGATGCGCCTGCGCTCATTATCCAATGTTTCTACCGTAAATCTCATACCCGGCTTAATCTGCTGATTATCGGGGTTATCGAGATGCAGAAGTTGCTGGATATGTTCATCTTCCACTTCATATTTCACCTTACCTATCACAAAAGGTTCTCCGGGATGCAACAGATAGGTAGCATCCAGTTTCTTTCCTTTCTTGGTGGTATAGAGCGACACCCCGGCATGCATGAAGCCCTGGTTCTGCATGGCGGTAAGCAGATCCTGACAGGAGAGCCGCGCCTGCAAAGTATCGTAGATGACAGGCTTCTTGCTGAAAGGATTCTTGAAGAGCGAGAAGAGTTTCGGTTTCTCTTTCTGGCGCACATACTGCTTGAGCGCCCCGGCATTATACCCTGCCGAGTCGCTCTTCACTTCCACCTTATTTAATATATACTCCCCTTCCGGCACCATTTTGCTCGAAGAACAAGATGCTATGAGCAGCGGCAAGGCAAGTAATGAAATCGTTTCTTTTTTCAAAATATCTATCGTTTTTGATATGCAAAGATAATGCAAAACAAATTAAATACAAAATATTTAGCACTTTTTATTTTGAAATGTCTATATTTTATGTTACCTTTGCACACATATAGACAAAAAATAAATGATTAGCAAGAATAAAATAAAGTACATACGTTCGCTCGAACTGAAGAAGAACAGAAATAAAGAAGGAAAGTTCGTGGCAGAAGGTTTCAAGGTGGTAGACGATCTGCTCGCGCTGCAACCTGCCGACCTGATTGTGGCTACCGGCGAATGGCTCCGGGGCAAACACTTCGGGGCTGAAACCGAAGTGATAGAGGTTACTGATGAAGAACTGAAGAAGGTAAGTTTCCTGCAACATCCGCAGCAGGTGCTTGCCGTATTCAAACAGGCAACATCAGGAGATTACTCTATTAATACCAGCGAACTGAGTCTGGCGCTCGACGGCGTTCAGGACCCAGGCAACCTGGGCACCATCATCCGCATCGCCGACTGGTTTGGCATCACCCACATCTACTGCAGTCAGGATACTGCCGACGTGTATAACCCGAAGGTGGTACAGGCCACGATGGGCAGCATTGCGAGAGTGAAGGTGGAATATGGCAACCTGCTGGCTCTGGTGGAGTCATTGCCGGCAGATGTTCCCGTATATGGCACCCTGCTCGATGGCGACAACATCTATCAGCAGCAGCTGGAAAACCGGGGACTCATCGTGATGGGAAACGAAGGAAAAGGCATTTCGCCTGCTCTTGCCAAGAAGGTGAACCGAAGACTGCTCATCCCGAACTTCCCGGAAGGAAGAGCCACAGCCGACAGCCTGAACGTGGCTATCGCTACAGCTATCACCTGCTCAGAATTCAGAAGAACTAAATCATTATAGTTATGGAAGTAAATGAATTATTTAAGCAACGCAGCATAACTGCCTGCATGAAAGCATCCTACAATACCGTAACGAGCGATATCCGTTCGCTCGTCAAGCAGACCTGGGTTACCCACGTGCCCTTCGCAGTATTGCTGGCAATCGTACTCTACTTTCTCCTCCCCAACAAGTCGCTTCACGATTGGGGAGAAGCGAATCCGATGGCTTCATTCATCCTGCAAACCATCATCTACGCAGCCACCCTCGTGATGGCGGCAGTATCATTCTGGCATCTCTTGCCCCACAAGCAGCTCTGTCCTCAGGGCGAAAAGCGCAAGCCGGGCAGATCACTGGTCCGCATCCTCCGCCACTTCGGAGGCTTCCTCATGACCTGCTTCCTGGGCATGATGATAGTAGGCATCGCCACCTTTATCGCAGCCGTGCCTACCATCATCCTCATCATCGCCCAGCTCTACTCACAGTTGGGTGCACTTCAGGGCGATCCGCTCGGCGTACCGGGCTATTTCACCCCACTCCTCTTCCTCGTCTTCACCCTCACCAGCCTGCTCATCATCTATGCCCTCACCTGGCTCGGCATCGCACTGGCTTACCAGTATGCATCCTACAAGGTGCAGGATGAGGAAAAGAAAAAACTGAAGGAGAGTCAGCAGCAGATGGCTGTAGCCGGCATAGAGCAGATGGCTACAGAAATGGCTGCAGAAGAAGAGGAAAACAAGAAGTATTAATCATATTAACATAAAAGAGATAGAAAGAGACATGAAACAGACAAGATTACTCTTCATCGACCGCGACGGAACCCTGATTCAGGAACCTGCGGACGAACAGATTGACAGCTTCGAGAAGCTGGTATTCACCAAGGGCGTATTCCGCAACCTCGCCTTCATTGCCCAGCACACCGACTACGAGCTGGTGATGGTGAGCAACCAGGACGGATTGGGCACCGACTCCTTCCCGGAGGATACCTTCTGGCCTGTCCACAACTTCATCATCCAGACCCTGGAGAGCGAGGGCATCCACTTCAGCAAGCAGCACATCGACCGCCACTTCCCGGAGGATAACTCGCCGATGAGAAAGCCGGGCACGGGCATGCTGACCGAATACATCGACAACCCAGCCTACGATATGGCAAACAGTTATGTAATCGGCGACCGTGAAACCGATGCCCAGCTTGCCGAGAACCTGGGTTGCAAGAGTCTGATTCTCGGAAAAGACGGCATGGACTGGGATAAGATTGCTGAGATTCTCTTTGCCGGCGACCGCATTGCCGAGGTGAAGCGCACCACCAAGGAGACGGATATCTACATCAAGGTAAACCTCGATGGTTCTGGCAAATGCGACATTTCTACCGGTCTTGGGTTCTTCGACCACATGCTGGAGCAGATAGGCAAGCATGGCATGATGGACCTCACCATCCATACCAAGGGCGACCTCTATGTGGATGAGCATCACACCATTGAAGATACGGGTATTGCTCTGGGCGAATGCCTGCTGCAGGCGCTGGGCGACAAACGTGGCATCGAAAGATACGGCTACAGTCTGCCGATGGATGATTGTCTCTGTCAGGTGGCATTGGATTTCGGTGGCCGTCCATGGCTGATTTGGGATGCCGAATTCCACAGAGAGAAGGTGGGCGAAATGCCAACCGAGATGTTCAAGCATTTCTTCAAGAGTCTGAGTGATGCGGCAAAGATGAACCTCAACATCAAGGCTGAGGGCGAGAACGAGCATCACAAGATAGAAGGCATCTTCAAGGCGCTTGCCCGCTCGCTGAAAATGGCGGTGAAGAGAGACATCTATCATTTCGAGCTTCCTAGCTCTAAGGGAATGCTGTAATCAATTGATAATTGAATAATAAAAGCCCGACAAGATTCGCTGAATCCTGCCGGGCTTTTATTATCAGAACTTAAGTCATGATCAGAACTTTGTCATGAACTCCACAACAATCTTATCCTTTTCCGAAGTCTTGGCAATGCCACCCTTACGATAGAAATACTTCTCGTAGTTGATACGGATATC
>JAIINY010000360.1:0-2425 GCA_022741625.1 Prevotella sp.
GTCAACGGTTCCGGCAAGCACAACAACTGGAGTCTCTGCACCGATACCGGCGTGCTGCTGCATGCGGCAGGCAAGACTCCTGAGGATAACCTCCGCTTCGTGGTCTTCATCGTAGAGACCCTGATGGGTGTATATAAGCACAACGGACTGCTGAAGGCATCCATCATGAGTGCTACCAATGCCCACCGTCTGGGAGCCAACGAGGCACCTCCAGCCATCATCTCCTCATTCCTGGGCAAGCAGCTCACCGATCTGCTCGACCATATCGAGAAGGCTGACAAGGAGGAACTCTTCGCCCTGGCTGGCAAGAAGGGAATGGAGCTGGATATCCCTGAGATTCCGGAGCTGATGATCGACAATACCGACCGCAACCGTACCTCACCATTCGCCTTCACCGGCAACCGCTTCGAGTTCCGTGCCGTAGGTTCTGAGGCAAACTGCGCATCTTCTCTCATCGTATTGAATGCAGCCGTAGCTGAGGCGCTTGAGAACTTCAAGGCTCGTGTGGATGCCTTGATAGCCAAGGGCGAGGACCAGACATCGGCTATCATCGACATCGTTAGAGAGGACATCAAGACCTGCAAGCCTATCCGCTTCGATGGCAACGGCTATTCTGACGAGTGGAAGGAAGAGGCTCAGAAGCGTGGATTGGACTGCGAGGCATCCTGTCCGGTAGTCTTCGACCGCTACCTGGACAAGGAGAGCATCGAGATGTTTGCCAAGACCAACGTGATGAGCGAGAGCGAGCTGAAGGCGCGCAACGAGGTGAAGTGGGAGACCTATACCAAGAAGATTCAGATTGAGGCTCGTGTGATGGGCGACCTGACCATGAACCACATTATCCCTGTGGCTACCCACTATCAGAGCCGTCTGGCAAAGAATGTAGAGGGTATGATCCACATTTTCGGAGGCGAGGAAGGCAAGAAGCTGACCGCCCGCAACGTGAAGATTATCCGTGAGATAGCCGAGCGCACCGAGTCGATAGAGCGTGGTGTAGAGGCATTGGTGGATGCCCGCAAGGTAGCCAACAAGATAGAGAGTGAGCGTGAGAAGGCTGTAGCCTATCATGATACGGTAGCTCCGAAGATGGAGGAAATCCGCTATCAGATCGACAAGCTTGAGCTGCTGGTAGCAGATGAACTCTGGACCTTGCCGAAGTATCGTGAGCTGTTGTTCATCCGCTAGGATGATAGGTGTAACGGCATTCGGGAAATGTTATGATTGATAGCATAAAAATGCATTTTTGAAATATACGGAAGTATTATTTTAGATAGCACAAAAAAAAGGAGGGAACGGCGACGTTCCCTCCTTTTTTAATAATTTTTTTGGTAAATTGTTCAATTCAAGAATCCTTGTGCAGCTCTACGGCATGCAATTTTACGACATGCAGCTTGTCACGCCCAGAGAGGCGGCAAGAGCGGTCAAGATAGATATTGCTATCTGCAATACTGTTTTCCATGTTTCTTTCTTCATAAGCATTTTTTTTTAGTGATTTAAAAATTTACGTTATCGCCGCCGCTGTCGGTTCCGCCTCCGCCCTGGCTGGTATCACCTCCGCCCTGGCTGGTGCCGCCGTTATCCTTGTTGGTCTCGCCGCCAGCGCCCTGACTGGTACCCCCGCCAGCACCCTGACTGGTACCACCTCCGCCCGGTGTATTCTCAGTTCCGCCGCCGTCCTCGGCTCCCGATGTATAGTCATCGTATGCCACGATCTTGGTGAGCTTCTTCAGCTCGGCGTTGCTCCAGGTCTTCGTGTTTCTCACAATCAGGTGCACGCCCTGCACGCTAGCCGCCGTCACCTTCTCCTTGCTCACCTCGCCACGCGAAGTCATACCGATGGAGAACAGTCCGAGGTCGGAGAAACGGACGCTCTTGCCATCCAGAATCAGATGCTTCAGGCAGTCGAGGGTGTCCATCAGCACACCGTGAATGGTGCCTCGGCTGTATGGAGAGTTGTGCTCAGAGATATGAGTCACGAAGTCCTCGAAACTCATCTCTCGGTCGCTCACGGCAGTAGCATACCAGAGCTTCTTACCAGCGTTCTCACCTGTTTGAGGGGTACGCATAATCTTACGATACTTACTAGTTCCTTGTCCCATAGTCAATCAGTTTTTTAAAGGGTTAATAATTAATTTTTTGACGATGCAAAGGTACGGCTTTTTTAGGGAACCGCCAAAAATCAGGGTGTGATAAGCCCCGATTTTCAGCAGCTCCAGATTCCAGATCCCGTTAATAATCCTAACTCATAATTTTGAAAAAGAGAAACCATAGTTTTAGAGATAGCAAAACATAGTTTTACAGCTCACAAACCATAGTTTTTCTCCTCAAAAGCTATCACAATAACAGTTATCACAGTTTCTCGAAACACTTTTCTTTTTTCTCATTCTAGAACTAACTATATATATTATATATATATAATTAAATT
>JAIINY010000361.1:0-2423 GCA_022741625.1 Prevotella sp.
GATATGGTAGTGAATATTCCGAAGAACTTGACCAGCAGCGAGTTGAGTAATGGCTACAAGATTCGTCGTGCAGCCATCGACCTGAACGTGCCATTGATTACCAACAGCCGTCTGGCGAGTGCATTCATCTATGCATTCTGCACCACCAAGCTGGAGGATATTGACATCAAGGCTTGGGGAGAGTATAAATAGTTGATAGTTAGTAGTTAAGAATTGACAGTTAAGTCATTCTTGATGATTTCCAATAGAAAAATCCCTGCTGTAGGAAAGGCTTCCTATGGCAGGGATTTTTTATTTGAACAAAAAAGCCGTGAAACCTTGGTTGTTTCAAAATTAAATCGTAAATTTGCAGCAAGAACTATAATAATGAAGAGTTATGGAAGAAAAATTATCGACTATATATTTAAGAGATGGACGGAACGCCCTGCAATATAGGCACTGAGATGGCGGCTGCGCAGAGTGAATTGTCATCACTCGTAAGCTAGCTTACAGGCGATGAGTATGCTATCCAAGGCTTAAAGGAGCTGATAACAAGGAAGTCATAACTGGGAGGGCAGTTTTTAACCTGCCCACGACCAAAAAGGAAACAGAATATGAAACAGATTGATACAAGATACAACGAGGCGGTACAGCAGATAAAGTCTGCCATCTTGCAAAGCCAGTTGGAAGCAGCCAAGGCTGTTAATCGCCAAATGCTTGCATTATATTATGGTATAGGCAAGTATGTGTCGGACAATACTCGCACAGGAGCTTGGGGAACTGGAGCCATCGAGACTATCAGCGAACAACTGAGAAGAGAACTGCCAGGATTGCGTGGCTTTTCACCTGCAAGCATAAAGAAAATGCGTATTTTCTATGAGCAGTGGAGTAAATTAATAAATCGTTCGCCAATGGCGAACGATTTGCAAACGTCTGAAAAACAAGATGTACTGCAGGCAAATGAACTGCTTTCTGTAAATCGTTCGCCATTGGCGAACGATTTGGATTGGCATGAATTTATGTCGTTAAGTTTTTCTCACCATTATGAGATTCTTGCCAAGACAGAAACATTGGAAGAGCGTGCTTTCTATATACATCAGGCTGCGACCTTGCGTTGGGATAAATATACACTTCGCAACAATTTGAAGGCTGACCTCTTCCATCATCAGTCACAGATGCCAAACAACTTTGCCACAACCATGCCATCCACTCGTTATGCAGCCAAGGCTATATCGATGTTCAAGGATGACTACTTGCTCGACTTTATCAATGTGGAAGAACTTGGTGAGCGAGACCCACAGGACATTGATGAGCGTGTCATAGAGAACTCGATAGTGTCGAATGTCAAGAATTTCATTTTGACGTTTGGTAAGGACTTTACCTTTATGGGCAACCAAGTGCATATCGACAAGTTCGGGCATGACTATTATGTGGATTTGCTGTTCTTCAACAGAGAGTTGCAGAGCCTGGTAGTGTTTGAGTTGAAGAAGGGAGAGTTCAAACCAGCCTATCTTGGTCAGTTGGCAGCATATATCCGCATG
This sequence comes from Prevotella sp., assembly GCA_022741625.1. Classification (GTDB taxonomy): domain Bacteria; phylum Bacteroidota; class Bacteroidia; order Bacteroidales; family Bacteroidaceae; genus Prevotella. Next base: position 1,521 of record JAIINY010000361.1, read on the forward strand.
CTCAATGACGATGAGCGCAAGCCTCATGAAAATCCTACAGTCGGCATCGTGCTTTGCTGCGATGCTGACAAGACGTATGTGGAGTATCTTCTTCAAGACTACAATCAGCCAATGGGAGTGGCTACCTATCAGGTGATGCCTGAAAAACTCAAAAAGGTATTGCCTCCTGAGGATGAGATGAAGAAATTACTTTTTACAAAGTGCTATGATAAAGAGGATAAGAAGGGATAAATATGAATGAATTGACAATCCGTGATTTGAAGATTTGGAAATCACGATTTCCAAATCTTGCTTGGACGTATATTTTCAAGACATTTGTCCTATTTGGTACCAAGTAATACTGAGAGGGCATGTTTTTGACCAGCCTATAAGCAAAGATGCAATCATGAGGCCATTGGGCAGGTTAAATGTTTGAAGGAGATTTACCTAAAAAGGCTCAATAGTTAGTAACAGAATGGCTCTCACTTCATTCTGATGAACTTCAGGAAATGTGGGACAAACAAATATTAACAAAACTTCCACCATTATGATACCAAGAATTAAGAAAATGTCAGTTCTAGATGACTATATCCTTTTCGTTGAATTCGATGATGGATATAAAGTGTTGTACGATATGAAGGATGACATCAAGACGCTTCCTTCGTTTCGTGCATTAGTGGATGTATATGGCTTTTTTAAACAAGCCCAGTTGGACACCAGCCGAACTTGTGTATATTGGAACGACAAGATAGATCTGAACAGTGACAGTATTTATGAGTATGGAAAGGCAGTATCCTACATCCCTGCAAGGAATTTACCAGGTACTACCTCAGTTCGGGATAACGAACTCTATCTAAAGGCTTTATAATGTTTTTATATAAGGGACACAGAGGCTTGGCAACCATCTATATATCTTGGATGGTT
>JAIINY010000362.1:0-2417 GCA_022741625.1 Prevotella sp.
AACCATCCAAGATATATAGATGGTTGCCAAGCCTCTGTGTCCCTTATATAAAAACATTATAAAGCCTTTAGATAGAGTTCGTTATCCCGAACTGAGGTATAAAATATTTTTTAAGGAAGTTCAACTAAGCTATAAAATAGGAAACGAGTATATGGATTTAGAAAAATTACTAAGAAGTCTGCTCTACAGATTAGAAAGTATTGACGGCGAAAGCAATTTTACTGTCATCGAAGACAAAGTAAATAAATTATTACATCAGATAAGTCAACTTAAAAGTGACCTATCTGATGTTGCCTCCTTGTTTCATTTACTAAAAAACAACAAGGAGAGATTAACCTTGATAAATATTGAAGACACGGACAATCTCCCCTGAGCCAGGATACCACCCTATTCACTCCACTTCTATCTTCCAATCTGTAATATTATGCGTTGCCACATCAAAGTTAACCCCAACCTTTACGATTGGCAAACCGCTTAAAGCGAAGCGCTTAGGATATTCCTTCAGATCGATCTGCTTCATCGCTGCATCAGCATCCTTATTGAGCTTCAACTCAAAAAGATAAAGATGGGTAGCAGTTCTCAATACCATATCCACCCTTCCCGATGGAGTGCGAACTTCTACATCTACATAATTATCAAGAATAGAGAATATCACATACATCATCTGCTGATAATGTCCCTCAGAGTCAACATTGTTGCAATACGGAACCGTGGCCAGATAAGCCTGAAGCATCTGCATGGCTCCATCCATATCGTTGCGACGGATAAGAGCTGACATCTTGGCAATGGTCGTAGTTCCCTTCACCGTATTCATACCTATATAATTAGGTAAGAGACTACGGTATAGCCCTACCCGAATCTCCTTGTTAGGAATATCCAGGGTATAGAGTTCCGTCTCCGGATCGTACCCCTTAATGGTGATGTAACCACTCTGATACAATAAAGGCATAACAGATGACATACCTTCTGTTGGTGCATCAAACTCCGACTGGTCGGCTTCACAACTACCAATCTCCGATGGCATAACCTGGAATTTCTTGAGCATTTCTATCAGATAAGTTGGTGTGCCTGAAGAGAACCAATAATAATCCAAACAACCAGCAGCCATAGCATTCAGCAAACTATAAGGATTGAATATATCAGGGGATTGCGCCGCAAAATGATATCCATCATAGAACTCCCGTAAAGCTTCCAATGCTTGCTCTCTACTCTTGCCCATTTTTTTCGCTAGATCATCAACATCCGCAGACATCTGAGACTCCAATTCTTCCTTGGTAATACCACAAATTCCAGCATAGTCATTACGCATACTTATATTCGTAATGTTATTCAGTTCACTAAAGATACTCAATTGCGAGAACTTCGTAATACCGGTCAGGAAGACAAAACGGAGCATTGGTTCACAATCCTTCAACGGACTATAAAAATTGCGCATCACATTGCGAAGCACCGGCAAGTTAACATCGCTATGAACAACGTCAAGAAGAGGTGCATCATACTCATCAATCAGTACGACAACCTGCTTACCTGTCTTTTCATAAGCTCTCTGGATGAGCGAAATGAGACGGTCGTTCGCATCAACAGCAGGAGATGTAATACCCCATACCTTTTCCTGCTCAGCAAGTCGCCTTCCCAGATATCTTTCCAGCTGGTCTTTCTCCATGTGCTTACCTCCTGCCATACTAAAATGCAGTACAGGATATTCCGTCCACTCGTTTTCCAGCTTTTCGATGGCTAATCCTTTGAAGAGTTCCTTTTTGCCTTGAAAATAGCTTTTGAATGTTGAAACAAGCAATGACTTTCCGAAACGGCGCGGACGACTTAAGAAGAAATGCTTGCCACCGCTATGAGTCATGCGATAGACATATTCCGTCTTATCTACATACAGAAGATTCCGAGTGATTATTTCCTCGAATGTCTGGATTCCTACTGGATATAATTTCAATTCTGCCATTGTTCTGTCTTTTAAGTTTCCGGTGATAACAACCTATCAGCCTATTCAACTGCAAAACTAATCATTTTTTCCGTAATCACCAAACATTTCTGCCAGAATCTACTCTTGGGTACTAAATAAGCAATCGAATATCTATGGAAAACTCTTATTTGAATTACAAAATCATTTCTCCTTTCACCGCAACTTCAACATACTGATATTCACAGATTTAAGTGTGAAAGCATTTTTATCGATGCCGCTTCACATCACTTGCAACAAGAGTAAACGATGGAACTGAGAACAGAGAACGACGGAACCGATACGAAGGGGAGAAAGAACGTTTGCCGGAGGGAGAAAGAACGTGGAAGAGAAGGAGGAAACATACCTCAGGGCAGACGCATTAAATTGCGCTGCCCTCCAAAAGTTTTGACAGGTACTCTTCATCCCAGCCTGCCTTCAATCTTTTCAGGTTGAGACTTCCCTT
>JAIINY010000363.1:0-2378 GCA_022741625.1 Prevotella sp.
GGAGTATTGAAAGACTGGTTCAAGACGATTGTCATCAGAAAGGAATAAAGTTGTTATGTTGTAATTCTCAATCTCGTCCATAACCATCTAGGAATGAGTCGCCAGAGGAAGACGAGGATATCATATCTCCAGTCTATCACCTTAACTTCCTTTCCGTTTTCGATAGCATTCACGATATGTTTCGCCACATCTTCCGGTTTGAGCTGCAGTGGATAGCTGCTGCCTGCGATGAGGTCGGTCTTTACGAAACCTGGTCGGATATCTGTAATGGCGATGGGGAGATGACGCATCCGTGCCTGCTGCGACAGGCATTCCAGATAATGATTCTGGAATCGCTTGGTGGCAGAGTAGGCAGGAGCTGCACCGAGACCTTTGGTTCCGGCGATGGAAGTGATGCAGGCAATGCGGAAATTCTGATAGGCATGGTTTGACTTCTTCTTACTTTCAGGAACAGAAAGCTTACTCTTATTGGTAGGAGTAGAAGACTGGGCGGCAAACCAGTTGAATGCCGTATCCACCATTCTCGTGAATCCCAAGCCGTTGGTTTCTAGGGTCTTCATTTCCTTTTCTATATCCAGCGAGTTGTTCTGCCAGCCAATGCCGGAACTATGGAAGTAGAGGTCCATGCCTCCCAACTTATCGATGAGTTCGAGAAGTAGGGCAGGAGCATCGGGAGAAGTCACGTCTATTTGCTGGTAGCAGGTAATGTCGCCCTGCGAAATCAGAGCCTGCAATCTTTCGATTCTTCTTCCGGCGATTCCTACCTGCCATCCTTTTGCTGCAAGCAGTTTTGCCACTTCCATTCCGATGCCTGATGTGGCCCCCATTACAATTGCTTTCTTTGCCATATAGTCCTATTATATAAGGTGAAGTCTTGATATTCCTATTTTATAAAGGTGAAGTCTTAATAGTTCTATTTATATCAAGGTGAAATCTTGTCTAACTCTATCTAAATATCTAAATCACGTTTACTCTTCAGCAGCTCTTCCGCCTTCTTCACGCTTCCTGCTTTCAGAATCAGTTGCTTTACTTCTTCGTAATCCGTATATTCCGGATTGCGTTCCATGAAGATGCGGCAGGCGCGGTCGATGAGTTTATGATTGATAAGCTTGGCGTTCACCATCTTGTTGCCTTCCACTCGTCCTTGGCGAATCTGGAGAGAAGTACTGATCATATCCAGAATCATCTTCTGCGAAGAACCGGCTTTCATGCGGGTACTTCCCGTCACGAACTCCGGTCCCGTGATGACTTCTACGGGATAATCGGCAGCCTGGGCGATGGGAGCGTGGGGATTGTTCACGATGCATCCCGTAGGAATGCCTGCCTCTTTGCAATGTTTCAGGATGGCGAGTACGAAGGGTGTGGTGCCGCTTGCCGAGAAGCCCAGCACGAAATCCTGTTTTCCTATATGCTTGTCGCAGAGCTGATGCCAGCCATTCTCCAGGTCGTCTTCTCTCGATTCCCTGGTTTGTGTAAGGCAGCCGATGCCTCCGGGGAAGATGGCTTGTATCTGCGAACCGTCGATGCCATAGGTGTTCTGCACCTCGATGGTATCGAGCGTAGCCAGTCTTCCGCCCGTTCCGCAACCGGCATAGAAGAGCCTTCCGCCCTTCTTCAGCTGCACTTCGATGGCGGAAATCAGTTGGTTGATGGCAGGCAATGCTTCTTCTATTGCCAGAGCCACCTTCTTGTTTTCTGCATTGATATGAGCGGTGAGTTCATCCACGCTCATCTTTTCCAGATGCTCGTAGAGTGAGCTTTGCTCTGTTATTCTTTTATCTACTTTGTTTGACATATTACCAGAATCTTTAGATTGTAGAATGTCTTGGAGTATCCTATGTATTATGTATATTGCTGATAATCCTGATGCAGGTATCTATTTTTCTGCCAGGAAATAAACCGGAGCATTTCGGGAACCTTCTTTAATCAGAAACCCGGATTTTTCCAGTTTCTTCAGCCAGTTGAGCGCCGTCTGTTTACGGATATAAAATTCCTCTTCCAGTACTTTTCGGTTGATGGAACGGTTGTGTTTCAGATACTCTCTTATTTTCTCCTTCAAAGCATCTTCAGAGAAGGGGTAGGAGCGGGAAGTATATAGTGATTTCTCGAAATGAGTATGATGTTTCACCTTTTTCAGCAGGTCTGCATTGGGGCGAAACTTGATGCCTCTTACGCTTACATAGTCGGCTCTCACTTTATTGTCGGGCTTCAGTTCATCCATATCCAGATCTACCGAGAGCGAGAGATAACCTATTTCCGGAATATTGACACGTTTTCCATCCTGCAGGTCTTCTTCTATGATATCACGCAGTTTCATGAGTACGGACGAAACTTCTCCTTCTCCCAGACAGCTATGTCTGGCGATTCGGCTGATCATC
>JAIINY010000364.1:0-2365 GCA_022741625.1 Prevotella sp.
GGACGCCAAGCTGGAATCATCTTGATCTCGAAACCGCTCTCGCGTGTCTGCTTGTGGTAACGGAGATCATCGATAGGATCATCTGTTGTACAGACGCACTCTACATTATAGTGACGCATCAAGCCGCGAGCGCTGAACTCAGGCTGCTGCAACTTCTCATTACACTCATCGTAAATCTCACGTGCTGTCTTAGGGCTCAACTGCTTGTTAATACCGAAAGCTGTCTTGAGCTCCAGGTGTGTCCAGTGATAAAGAGGGTTACGGAAAGTATATGGTACAGTCTCTGCCCATTTCTCGAACTTCTCCCAGTCGCTGGTGTCAGTACCTGTGCAGAAACGCTCATCTACACCATTGGTACGCATAGCACGCCACTTGTAGTGGTCACCACCGAGCCAGAGTTCTGTAATGCTCTTGAACTTGTGATCATTCGCAACCATCTCAGGGATGAGGTGGCAGTGATAATCGATGATTGGCATCTTAGCCGCATGATTGTGGAAAAGATCCTGCGCTGTCTTGGTGTCAAGCAGGAAGTTTTCATCCATAAATTGCTTCATAACTGTATAGTAGTTTTTAAATGTTTATTTAATAATACTAATGATGACGCAAAGATACAACAAATATCCCAAAAAGAAATCGTTTAAGGGAAATATTTTTGATTATTTCACTTAAACGATTACGTTGTGCGTATTTTATACGATAATTCTAGTCTTATGATAGTTCTCTCTGAACTCACTTGGCGAGCACCCCTTCTTCTTCTTGAAGATGCGATTGAAGTTACTAAGGTTATTGAAACCGCAGTCGAACCCAATCTCACTGATGCTTTTGGCTGTATCCACCAGCATTCTGGCGGCATAGCCCAGACGGAGGTCGATAATATACTCCGAGATGTTTCTGCCCGTATGGAGCTTGAAGAATCGGCTGAAGGCACTCGAGCTCATACCCGCCAGCGAAGCGAGATCCGGCAAACGGAGTTCAGCCATATAGTTCTTCGAGATATAGTTCTTCACCTTCAGAATACGGCGGCTGTCATCCTCCACCGCTACCTTGGCATAACTGCTCGAAGCCAGGGTTCTCGCATTCTCACACTTCGACAGTTCATAAAGAATGGTGAGAAACTGCTGCACGGCATAAAAACCATCTTTCACTGTACTCAGGGTATCCAGTAATCGATAAACCTTCATAATCGCCTTCAGAGGAAAGCAAAGTCCCTTCTTTGCCTCCTGCATCATGCGGGTAATGCTGGCATACGGATTTCTTCCGAAGAGAGTCTCCTCACCCATACTGAAATCAAACTGGATGGTAATCTCACGGATATCTTCACTGCGACAGACATTCTGTTCCCATACGTGTTCCAGATCAGGCGATGTGATGAGACAGAGGTCAAAGTCGCCAATTACCTCCTGAGAATCACCCACAATACGCTTTACTCCCGCCGCATTCTCCACAAAATTGAGTTCGAACACCGAATGATTGTGTATCGGATAGGTAAACTCCTTCTTATGCCTGTCGGCAATGTAAAGCACATCCTTACCCATCAGCGGGGTAATCTCATGCATGATTCTTCTGTCTTCAGCCATAATATATAGTGATTAATGATCAGTGATTAGTTATCAATGATTATTCTATGCGTGTAATAATCAATAATAACTAATCACTAATCAATATATTAAATATTCAAAGTTCTGAGGATTTCACTCATCTTCTGCTTGGTAGCGATACGGGTAGGAACCAGCGGCAGGCGCAGCTCGTTTTCGATAAAGCCCATATCATTGAGCAATGCCTTCACACCGGCAGGATTACCATCTACGAAGAGAAGGCTGTAAAGCTCAGTGAAGGAATGATGAATCTTGCGGGCTGGCTCGTACTCACCACGGAACTCCAGACGAATCATTCTGCTGAATGCCTTTGGCAGGGCATTACCGATGACAGAAATCACACCGGCTGCACCACTCGCTATCATTGAGAAGGTAAGGGCATCATCTCCGCTGATTACTTCGAAATTGTCCGGCTTGTTCTTGATGATCTCATCTACCTGCTCCAAACTACCACTCGCCTCCTTCACGGCTACCACATTAGGGAAGTCGCGGGCAATGCGGCAGGTGGTCTCTGGCTTCATATTGATGCCGGTTCTGCCAGGTACGTTATAAAGTACGATAGGCAGCGGACTAACCTGTGCGATGGCCTTGAAGTGCTGATACAAACCTTCCTGGGATGGCTTGTTATAATAAGGACAGATGCTGAGGATGCCATCGATGCCACTCCAGTCGGTATTCTTGATTTCCTCTACGACAGCAACAGTATTGTTGCCACCACAATATTTCAATATCTTGACGCGACCCTTGTTCACGTCTTTCACCAATTCTGT
>JAIINY010000043.1:0-15329 GCA_022741625.1 Prevotella sp.
AAATCTCGAAGATTAGTCGAGGTTAGCCAACTTGTTGTCAGAATGAAGAACATCCTTGATCTTGTGGCTATAGAGGTCAACCATGTACTCACGAGCCTTACCGCAGTACTGACGTGGGTCGAAGTACTCTGGGTGAAGAGCCAATGTCTCACGAACACCTGCTGTGAAAGCAAGACGAGAGTCAGAGTCGATGTTGATCTTGCAAACAGCGCTCTCAGAAGCCTTAGTCAACTGCTCCTCTGGGATACCAACTGCATCTGGCAACTTGCCACCGAACTTGTTGATGATATCAACATACTCCTGAGGAACTGAAGAAGAACCGTGGAGAACGATAGGGAAACCAGGAAGCTGCTTCTCAACTGCTGCCAATACGTCGAATGCCAATGGAGGAGGAACGAGGTGACCAGTCTTAGGGTCACGTGTGCACTGCTCTGGCTTGAACTTGTAAGCACCGTGAGAAGTACCGATAGAGATAGCCAATGAATCAACACCTGTACGTGTAGCGAAATCTACAACCTCCTCAGGCTTTGTATAGTGAGACTCCTCAGCTACTACGTCATCCTCAACACCAGCGAGGACACCGAGCTCACCCTCTACAGTTACATCGAACTGATGAGCGTAATCAACAACCTTCTTTGTCAATGCGATGTTCTCCTCGTATGGAAGAGCAGAACCGTCGATCATTACAGAAGAGAAACCGAAGTCTACACAGCTCTTACATGTCTCGAAGCTATCACCGTGATCGAGGTGAAGCACGATCTCAGGATGGTTGCAACCCAACTCCTTTGCGTACTCTACAGCACCCTCAGCCAAGTAGCGGAGCAATGTAGGGTTAGCATACTTACGAGCACCCTTAGAAACCTGAAGGATAACTGGTGACTTCAAGTTTGAAGAAGCCTGGATGATAGCCTGGAGCTGCTCCAAGTTGTTGAAGTTGAAAGCAGGAACGGCCCAACCGCCCTTGATAGCTCTTGCGAACATTTCCTTAGTGTTCACAAGACCGATTTTCTTGTAATCTACTGCCATAATTGTTATTAATTTTATTGTTTAATGAAACATTCTATTCATTTTTATCAGATGGATTCTAGACGCACCCATCATAACCGAGTGCAAATTTAACTTTTTCTTTTGAGACGGCAAAAAATATGCTTACTTTTTCGTGTTACAAGCGAGTTAAAAAAGTTAATTCCCCCTTTTTAGCCGTCTAAAACCCTTTATTTGCTAATTACACTTTGCAATTTATACTCCCGAACGGCATAAGCCAAGACGATGAGGAAACCCACGAAAGGTACCACGAAAGGCAGGGTGACATGGGTGGTATCGGCAATCATTCCCATCAGCAGGAAGCCGCATCCGCCTATCGGAGTCATCATCAGGAGCGAGGATGCCGACTTGGTGAGATTGCCCAATCCCGTGAGGGCGATGCTGAAGATGGTAGGGAACATGATTGCCTCGAAAAGATAGTTGCCCACCAGGGCTACCAGCGAGATGATGCCCAGATTGCAAAGCACCAGTCCGATGCAGACTACGCTACCCACGGCACAGATGAGGAGCATGGTGGTTGCCTGGATATGGCGCATGATCCAGCTGCCCAGGAATCTGCCTACCATGAAGAACGCCAGGGCGAGGGTGAGGACGAGAGAGGCGGTGCGGTCGCTCATCCAATGCATGCCGGTGACGAAATTGATGAAGTAGGAATTGATGGAGATCTCGGCTACTTCGTAGCTCAGGAGGGCGAAGAGGCCGAAGACGAACATCCTGTGGTTGGCAAAGAGCTTGGCGATATTGCTGCCCTTCGCCTTGTCTTCATTCGTCTGCCTGTGCTGGATTTCCGGCAGATCGACACGGGAGAACACCACGGCGATGACAAGCACCAGAATGCCCAGAATGGCATAAGGTATGACTACATTGCCACCCTGCTGGGTATCATTGAAGAGGAACTGACCGATGCAGAAGGTGGCAAAGATGCTGCCCAGACCATTGAACGACTGCGAGAGGTTCAATCGGCTGGTAGCGGTCTCCCTGGCACCCAGTTCGGTAACGTATGGATTGGCGGCTGTTTCGAGGAACACCAGTCCGCATCCGATGACGAAGAGGCAGAAGAGGAAGGCTGAGAAGCTGCCTATCAATGCCCCCGGAATAAAGAAGACGGCGCCCAGACCGAAGAGCAGGAGGCCGAACACCACGCCCCGGCGATAGCCATACCTATTTATAAATATACCCGCCGGTATCGCCATGAGGAAATAGCCCAGATAGGTGGTAACCTGAATGAGCGAAGAGTGCGTAATGCTGATATGAAGTGCATTCTGGAAATGCTTGTTGAGCACATCGAGGATGGCACGCGCGAAGCCCCACAAGAAGAAGAGCGACGTGATGAGAACGAACGGGACAAGATATTTCTTGTCGGCAATCTGAGTTGTTTCTGTTGTTTCCTTTATTGCTTTTGACATGATTATTTATTTAAATCTTATTTTTCTTCATAATGGAAGTAGGCGAAATCAGCATGACCGCTCCTTGGCTTTCCCTCGGCAAACATGCCCAGCGTAATGCCCGCAGAGCCGCCTGCCACCTCGGTGCCAATCAGGCAGCAGTTCATGGAAGCCAACTCGTGGTATCGCTTTCCATCGAGCGAATAGTCGAAGAAAGGCATTTGTTTTTATTGGGAACAAAGGTAAGACTTTTTGATGAGAATTCCAAACATTCCCTGCGTTTTTTATTACTTATGCTAAAGAAAAATGTATTCTTCTTGCTATAAAGAAGTATTCTTCTTACTATTTACAACAATTCCCGAGCCTTGATCTCGAGATATTTGTTAAGTACGTCAACCGACAGCTTCTCGGGCGTGGTCAACAAGGCCATGATGCCCCGCTGCTTGAGCGAGGAAACGATGAGACGCTGCTCGTAGGTAAACTGCTCGGCAATGACATGGCGATAATATTCCTCATCGCTATCAGGACGGGTGGCAAGATAATCTTTCACCTCATCATCCTCGAAGAACACCACCAGAAGACGGTGGCGGCGGTTGAGCTGAAGAAGATAAGGCAACTGCCTCTCCATGCTGACACGATTGGCAAAACTCGTATAGAGCACCAGGAGCGAACGCTTGCTGACGTGCAGGTTTACCCCATCTACCAGGGCAGAATAGTCGGATTCGGCAAAGCGGGTTTGCTGGCGATAGAGAATCTCCAAGATGTTCTGCATGTGGCCGGCGTGTCGGGAGGCTGGCACGAAATCCTCGAAACGGGAGCTGAAGGTTACGATGCCCGCCTTGTCTTCCTTGCGCATCGCCATATACGAAAGCACCAGCGAGGCGTTGATGGCATAATCCAGATAAGTCATCCCCCGGAAAGCCTGCTGCATCACCCTACCCTTGTCGATGATGCTGAACACCTGCTGCGAACGCTCGTCCTGATACACGTTCACCATCAGACGGGAGGTGCGGGCGGTGGCCTTCCAGTTGATGAACCGGAAATCATCACCCGTCACATAATCCCTGATCTGTTCAAACTCGGTATGATTGCCCACACGGCGAATCTTCTTGATGCCGAGTTCGGTTAGATTATTGCTGATGGCAAGCAACTCATATCGGGTGAGCATCAGATAGGAAGGATATACCTTCACCTGACGGGGCTGCCCCAGCGAGAAGCGGCGCTGCAAGAGCGAGATGGGCGAAGAGACAAAGATGCGGATTAAGCCGAAATCATATTCACCCCGCTCTGTGGGACGAAGAAAATACCGGATATTCTTGCCCTCGCCCATGCCCAGCCTTAGACGAAAGAGGATATCACGACGCTGGAATACGGGCGGAATCTCATCAATGACATGAAGCAGAACAGGAAAGGAATAAATACTTTCCACACGGATGTTCACCTCGTTGTCATCGCCATTGGAAAACCTATCTGCCATCGTTCGCCTAGCCATAATACCCTGCTCGTGATAAAGCAGGAAAGCCTCCAGCAGGAGCAGAACGCCCAGGGCAACAAGCAGCCATCTCCCAATGAGGAACATCGGGGGAACAAAGCTGCCCAAACCTGTGATAAAGACCAGGACTGCTAAAACGATATAAAATCTTCTGGTAAGAAACAATGTACTCTTCACTTTATTTATTTCGGAACTTCAACTTTGTCGATGAGTCGCTGCGCCACTTTATAGGCGGTGGATCCTTCCATCTCTGCCTCGGCGGTGAGCACCAGGCGGTGCTGGAGAATGGATGGAGTAACCTGCTTGATATCTTCGGGCGTTACGAAATCGCGACCTTGCAGCAGGGCGTATGCCTTGCTAGCCTGGAGCATTGCCACAGAAGCTCGGGGCGATGCTCCCAGATAAACGGCACGGGTGCTGCGGGTTTGCTGAACTATCTGGGCTATATAGCGAAGCAGGCTCTCGTCGATGACCACCTTATTTATATAGCTGCGCAACTGCAGGAGTTCTGCCTTGCTCAGAACGGGCTGAATATCGCCAAGCTTCACCAGATTGCTATGCTCCTGATGGCGCTTCAGAATCTCCAGTTCATCATCCAGCGAAGGATAGCCCATCGTTATCTTCATCAGGAAACGGTCGAGCTGAGCCTCGGGCAGGCGATAGGTTCCTTCCTGCTCCACGGGGTTCTGGGTGGCAAGGATGGTATAGAAATCGCCCATCTTGTGGGTAACGCCATCGATGCTCACCTGTCGCTCTTCCATCACCTCGAAGAGTGCCGCCTGCGTCTTGGCGGGTGCACGGTTGATTTCATCTACCAGAACAATGTCGGAGAAGACGGGACCCTGATGGTACTCAAACTCTTGGGTCTTGACATTGAAGATGTTGATACCTAGCAAATCGCTAGGCATCAAGTCGGGGGTAAACTGCACCCGGCTGAACCCGGCATCTACCAATCGGGCTATCAACCGGGCCAAAAGAGTCTTTGCCACTCCCGGCACTCCTTCGATAAGCACGTGTCCATTGGCAAGGATAGAAGTAAGCACCAGTTCGATGGCTTCATCCTGCCCCACTATCACCTTCGCTATCTCCTGTCGAAGGCGTTCTATCTTTTCTGAGAAAAGAGTTAAGTCTAATCTTTGTTCTTCCATTTCCATTACTATTTGTTAGTGTAATTTCGTCTGCAAACTCCACACGCCCAGAAAGGGCAGAAGCATCAAATCAACATTTATTGGATATTCTCAAGTATGCGATTCATCCTGTCGATGAGTTTCCTCATTTGCCTGGCTGGGATATTCAAATCTGAATGTATCACCAGCCGAATCTCTCGGATGGTTTCCTTGATTTTTTCCACATCCATACCGGTTATCTCTGCCAAGACTTGGCAATCGGCATCTCCCTGGTTCACATCGCTGATATCAATGCCCGTATTCCTTCTTACCTCTTCGGCAAAGAACCTGAATTTCTTCCGCACCAGATCGGCATGGTCGTGACGCTGATAATAAAGCGTACCGATGAGTTGGATAAACTCCAGCGACCTGTTCTTCGGCTTTTCCACTATCGGGATAACCCGCTGGCGCCGGCGGGCTGTGAATATCATGAAGAGCACTACACCCAGCATCATGAGATAGACTGCCCACCGCAAAGGAGGGCGCTTCAGCAACTCGCGGAGCGGCGACTGTTCTGCTTCGAGCTTCACCTTCGATTCCAGATATGCTTCCGTGCGGTAAACCGGCAAATCGGCCATCTGCGACATGATTCGGAAGACATACTGCGAAGAAACATCATCCAACACACCCATATTGGTAAAGAGCAACGGAGTGGCCACAAAGATGACCTCGCCCTTACCGCAAGGCAAGGAAACTGCTGACGGAAACTTGCGATTAGCCTGAAGACTGTAAGCCAGCACCGTGGCTTTGCTGGCTGAATCGAGAGAAATCGAGCCGCTTATCAGCTGGTCTATCAACCGATATTCCCGCTGGGGATAAGCCAACGGACTGCCACACCAGGTAAGAGTATCGTACACATCCTGATTGTTGGCAAGCCTTCGCATGATATCATCCAGATAAAACGCCCCGCTCGACATATCGACATGAAAACTGCTATCCAGTTCATCTGAACCTTCCCAATGATAGGCAACCATCACTTTTCCGCCACGCTGGGCTATCTTCCGGAGGTGACCTACATCCACCTTCTTCAGTCTCAGGGAATTATCCAGCACCACCACGGCTATCTTCCGGTTTCTGTTTTCCTCATCAAGCTGCCTGAAGGTTTTGGCGGTAACCTGATAACCTTGAGGCAAGCTTTGGCGCATGATGCTATCGAACACGTAGCAGCCGAAAGGCTGGCGGTCGGCATGATAGAAGGTAGGATTCCACACAAACTTCTTGGGCAGTTGCATCTGAAGCAGGAACATGAGGATAAAAAGCACCATCATGCTCAGGAAAAACTTATAACTACTTTTCATCATCACCTCCTTTCGCTGATTTTAAGTTACTTACAGAGTTATCCACACTCATCTTACAGGTGTGGATATCTTTCAGCATTTGCTCCGTTGCCTCGAATCCGCCATAACGCACACGGATAAAGAGGTTCGTAATCTGCCGGAAATCCCGATTTTTCCACTCGTGGGTATATTGGGTAGGCGTCTTGAAAGGTTGCCAGTCGATAAGCTGATGATCGCTCAGCATCTTCAGGGTTTGCAGATAAGTGAGTCGCATCGCTTCCCGATAATCCTTCCGCTCCATCGCCCTGGCTATCTCCCTTTCAAAATCAACGCCATAGATAGTATCCCCGGTTACCTCATACACCAAAGGCACCTGCCTGCCGGAACGCATGAACAGTTCGGGATGCTTGTAGAAGAGAAACAACAGGATGCCTATAACAAGAAACACACCCACCAATATCCACATTAGCGAAGAATACTCCTGATAGAAAGCGGTGCCGAAAACGGATTCCCAGAACTGATCAAACTGCTCGCCCAACCAATCCATCAGACTCTTCTGGGCAGACACCAATTCCCTACTGTAAGCATAATCGTCATCCTGCTGCCAGACACGGAGCCTGGCAGTATCGAGAACCAATGTATCGGAAGGAGTAAAGGGCATACTTTGATAGTTTATAGTTTACAATTGATAGTCGTCGGCATCCTGATTTTTATCGGCCATCTCCTCGAAATGGTCAACGCCCTCGGCTACCGACATCTGATCGAGTTTCTCGGCAGCATGGCTATAGAGATAGCTGATGCTGACATAGAATATGGCCAACAACAGGAAGCTGGCAAGCATCATCAGGACACCCAGCAGATACTGTAACAGCATGAAAGGCACACCATTGAAAGCAGAATCGGCATTTCCCTGATTTACAACAAAAAAGGATTTCAACAGATAGCAGATTTCCCATGGCAAAGTGCAGACAAACGAGATAATAGCCGTAAGAACCATCAATACAATGCCCAGGGCAAAGATGCCACTCCAAGTATGCCAGCCTAGACGAAAGCTTCGGGCAAAAGCCTGCCAAAGGGGAATATCCTCGAAAACGTAAACCGGCGCAAAGAGTACAAACGGAATCATCAATGCCATGCAGACAAGATAAACGACTGAGGCAATAACAGGCATCTGCAAAGCGAACAGACAGCCTGCAAGTATCATCACAACCAGGAGGACAAGGCTGAGTGCCAATCCCGACTTTACCAATCGCCAGGCATTGCGCCCAAGAAGAGACTTGAAATCGGCAAAGACGATGTTCTGCAAGCCATCGGGACGGACATTATAAACCTGGAGTAAGGAAAAGGAAACCGCACCCATCCACAGGTAAACGGCAATGCTCACCAGGAAAAAGCCGCCATACGAAGGAATCAAATTCATCAGCTCTTCAGGATCTGTAGCCAAAGTCATGACATTCTTCATCATAGCTTCCATGAAGAATTCAGCTACAAAACTCAATGGCAGAACAACATAAGCAAAATAACGAAGCATCAGCTTCCAGTTTTGCTTGATAAACTCGAAGGTAACATTGAACTTATCTCCAAAGGTTCTCTCTTGATAAAAAACGATTTTATTCATATCATAAAATTTTTATTGTTAGTCTTTAGAATCCTTTTTTCTCTGGCGATGCCTTATCTGGGGCAATATCACGAAATAGCAGATGACAAAGGCAAGGGAAAGGAGGATGAAGGCAAGGCGTAAGGCATCGGGAACTTCGGTGTGCCTCGTTACAAAGCCTTCGATAAAACCTGCTAGGATAAACACGGGCACCGTGCCTGCCACTATCTTCAAGCCCCGCTTGGCTCCACGACGGAAGGAAACCAGGCGGGAATAGGTGCCGGGGAAAAGCCAGCCGTTGCCAATAGCCAGACCGCCTGCTGCTGCAATGATGATGGCTGATATTTCGAGCGTGCCATGCAGGAAGACTGCAAGGAAGGATTCATAAAGGAGTCCATGCTGCGCAAAGAAAGTTTCGAAACAACCGAGCATCACGCTATTCTGAAAGAGATAGGCACCCGTGGCTATGCTTGTAAGAATGCCCGAAACGAACATCATGAACGAAACCCTGATATTATTGAAGGTGATGCCCAGAAACATGTTTAGCTCTCCGTCACTATCATATACCGCCATCGGCTTACCCTTGGCTATGTTATCAAGCGTCATATCCACATAATAATCGCCCAGGATGATGCGGCAGAAGTCATGATCGAAGCATTGGGACATCACACCAATGAGCATACTGATGAGAAAGATAAGGAAGGAGGCAAGCAACAGCTTACGGGCATCGTACATGACAAGTGGAACTTCTTGGGTCCAGAACGTAAGGATACGAGTCCATTTCTCCCGCTTGTTGCGATAAATGGAGTTATGAAGCACGGATGAAAGTTTGTTCAGATAGATGGTGATGCGGGAATCGGGATAATGCGTCTGCGCAAAAGCCAGGTCGGACGTAAGGTCGGTATAGACCTCAGCCAGACGATCAGGCGATTGCGAGTCGGCATCAGAAATGATGATTTCAGCCCGCTGCCACTTATCGATATTGTTACGTATAAAGGTAAATTCTTTCACGATTGCTTATTATTTTTGTTGCAAAAGTAAGTAAATATTCTTATATATGCAAATTTTCGGGAAAAAGATTCTTATTTTTGTAGGATTTTTCGTAAGTTTGCAGACAGAATAACATCAATCATCTATAAGAAGTAGAATTATGACAAGTTCTAACATCACAACCAACCAATTCGTAAGAATAGACCAGACACCTGCGAGCATCGCCGAAAGAGTGATAGCACGCATCATCGACATGGTTATAGCTGGCATCATTGGCTTCACTGCCATGTATTTCTACTTTGAACTCGACTATGAAACAAGAAACCAACTCAATTATTTGTTTTTCTTTCTGATTATATTGCCACTCTGGCTGTACGACTTCCTCTGGGAAACCTTCAACGAGGGTCAGTCGCCAGGGAAATATATCATGAAGATAAGGGTGGTGAACAAAGATGGTTCCCGCCCCACCATAGGTTCTTTCTTCATGAGATGGCTGCTCAGTACAATAGATGTGGGATTAAGCGGCATCGGACTCCTGTTTATCCTGCTCACCAAGAATGCGCAGCGCCTGGGCGATCTGGCTGCAGGAACAATGGTTATCAAGCAGGTGAACCTGGATAAAATCCATGTATCACTAGATGAATTCTACTATGCCAAGAAAGACTATCGCCCGGTATATGAAGAGGCGAAGAATCTATCGCAGGCACAAATTGAGGTGATTGAGAAAGCGGTTTATGGCGGCAATGGGGAACACGAAAATCAGATAGCTACCCTTGCCGACAAGGTTGCGAAATTCCTGGGGATAGAAGATAAGCTGAAGGCTTCTATACAAAAAGGAAATAGCAAGGAAAAATTCCTTGCTACTATCCTTCATGATTACAATTACTATCTGCTGGAGCTGGTATAAGTACATTACTGAAGTTATATACGTACCTTGATGGAGCAGGCTTGATTATAACTTGTTTACGTACTTTGATGGAACTGTCTTGATTACTCCTTCGGAATCAAGACTGCTCCTTCCTGCTTCTTTCCATCCATCAGTATCCTCATCGGATGCGCAAAGCGCACATGGCGCACATACGGCGTCTCTTCTACTGCCGGCATCGCATCCAATATCTCCTTGTTCACGAAACCGCCTCCTTCGGTGTTGGTATCTACCGTGAAGTAACCCACACCGAAAGAGGTGAGGTTCTGGAAGAAATGGGTGCCCTGACTCGGATCGATGTTGTAGTTCTTCAAAGCTACTTCCACGATGACTCGGGCAGCACTGATATGCGGCCACTTGACCGGCACACCCAGATAATGGTCGCTAGAACCCCAACGGCCCGGACCTATCAGCACATAATTCTTCCCTTCGGCAAGGAACTTGCGGTTGATACGTTCGATATCATCAGCCACATAGAAATTGTTCATCGCCGAGAAGTGATCATCATACTTCACATAGACCACATCTACCACATCTTCGCAGATTCCATGCCCGAGCGAATTGTGGGAACGGAGCAGGCAGTCGGCATCCGGTATCGCCTTCACATCCTCATCGAGCATCTCCTTGGCATCCACTATCGGACGAATCTGGAGCAGATAGAACTCGCACGTTCTATCATTGCTGATATTGCAGGCAAACTCTATTTCTACAGGACGGCGCATCGCCTCGGAGCCAAACTTCATAGACATCTGCATCAACTCTGGCAAAGGTACTACTCCATGCTGGAGCACACTGGCAAAGGTAATCAGTTTTCTGCCCGTTTCATATACACCATCATTGATAACCTGGTCGTATGGGTCGAAAGTAGAAGCGATATAGGTGAGGCTCTGGTCTTCCACGGCATCTTTCACACGGAGCTTGAGGATATTGAATCCGTCATCCACCCTGAAGTCATCGCCCACGTGCTTCATGTCGAGGGCGTAGAACTGGGTCTGGGTATCGCGCAGCGCCATCTCCGTCTCGGAAGTCTGCAGCACCTGATGCGGATGATAAGGACAGACACGCAGGGTTTGACCACCATCCACGATATACTTACCCAATCCGAGGGCGAGACTGGCTATGCCTTCCTCTGCCTCTTCATCTCCTATAGGATAATAGTTGAGCGAACGGAGCACACCACTCATCGTTGGGTAGAAGCGGGTGCCATAATCCTTACCCACCACCTGCTGCAGGATAACCGCCATCTTCTCCTGGTCGATGACGTTGCTGGTGGCAGTCATATACGCCTTGGAATCACGATAGAACACGGAGGCATACACGCCCTTGATGGCACAAGCCAACATCTGAAGCATCTGACATTTATCCTCAAGATAAGGAATCATATAGGTAGAATAGATACCGGCAAAAGGCTGATAGTGCGCATCCTCAAGAAGCGAACTGGAACGGATAGCGATAGGACTCTTCGTTGCCTCGAAGAAGGTGAAGAAGTCAGCTATCAGGGAATCTGGCAATTGCGCATGCAGAAAATGCTTCAATATCTCATCATCGCTGGCATCGCTCAACGCTATCGGATAGAGATTGTTGCTCATCATAAATGCATCGAAGATATCGGTACAGAGTACCACGGTTTTCGGAATCTGCACGGTGGCATTCTCATACTGATTGAACTCCGGATGGCGCTTGATGATATTGTCGAGAAAGGCAAGTCCTCTACCCTTTCCGCCCAGGGATCCCTCGCCAATGCGGGCAAAGTGGGCATACTTATCGAACTTCATTCTATCGAACACAGCCACCACACCCAGGTTCTTCATGTGGCGATACTGCACAATGGCATCAAAGATAATCTGCCTGTGGGCATCCACATCCTGAAGTTTCTCCCAAGTAACATGCTTCAGGAAAGCCGACACTGGGAAGATGGCACGTGCACAAAGCCAGCGGCTCATGTGGTTGCGACTGATATGATAGAGCATCGAATCGTTAGGGATGTTGAAGATATTATCCTGCAACTCCTTCAGACTATGGATGCGCATGATTTCCTCGTGGGTTTTCGGATCGCGGAAGATGAAATCGCCGAAGCCCATGTGCTCCTCCATCAGGCGACGGAGATCCACACTCATCTTCTTGGAGTTCTTATCTACGAAGCGGAATCCCTCGGCTTCTGCCTTGGCACGGTTATCGCTCTCGGAACTCTCGATGATGAGCGGCACGAACGGATCGGTCTTGCGGATATAGCGGAAGAGACGCAATCCGGCATCAGGACATTTCTCACGTCCGAAGGTATCGGTGCCGTGCTCGGGATTCGCCTCCTGCTCCACATCGTTGCCGAAAGCCTTGGCGGCACTCTTCAACGGGAATCGGGCATCGCTGATAACACCCAGGGTATTGTTGGAATACTTATCGTAGAGTTTCTGCGCCTCTTCGTAGGTACGGGCGAGCACCACCTTCGGACGGCCACGCATTCGCATCGTGGCAGCATGGCGGTTGAGGGCTTCCTTGGAAAAATTCTTGCTCTGCTCGAGGATATAGCTGTAGAGGTTTGGCAGGATGGAACTGTAGAAGCGCACGGAGTCTTCTACCAGGAGTATTATCTGCACGCCTGCCTCCCGGATATCGTGCTCTAGGTTCATCTTATCCTCTATGAGCTTGATGATGGAGAGGATGAGGTTGGTGTTGCCCAGCCAGCAGAATACGTAATCGAAGATGCTGAGGTCTTCGTTCTCCATTCGCTTGGTGATGCCATGGGAGAACGGGGTGAGTACCACGCAGTGGATATTTGGGAACTTGCCCTTGATATCGCGCGCCACATCGAAGGCATCGTTGTCGGCATTGCCCGGCATACAGATGACGAGGTCGATGACGGTGGATCGCAGTACCTGGGCAGCCTCTTCGGTGGTGGAGACCTGGGTGAAGGTTGGGGGGTAACGGAGTCCCAGCTCCATATATTCATTATATATCTTCTCCTCGATGCGTCCATCATCTTCTAGCATGAACGCATCGTAAGGGTTGGCTACAATCAAGACATTGTAGATACGTCGCATCATGAGATTGACAAATGATACGTCTTTCAAATAGAACTTATTCCACTCTTGGGGCACTTTTTTTTCCATATGTGTAGCGAATTATAGTGCAAAGATACTGTTTTTCTGAGATTTTCTTGCATTTTTCATCGTTTTTTTATATATTTGCAAACAAAAAATCGAGAAGTTATGAAAAGAAGATTATTTATCATAGCATTATTGAGTACATTTCTGAGTACATTATCATGCATTCCATGCTGCGGTCAGAAGCATCAGCGTGGCAAGGCATCCTATTACTCTAAACGTGCCACGGGTGCCAGGTCGGCAAGTGGACAGAGAATCCACCATGACAGTCTGACGTGTGCACACCGTTATTATCCCTTCGGCACGATGCTGAAGGTCACGAATCTGAGAAATGACAAGAGTGTAATCGTTGAAGTGATCGACCGTGGTCCGTTCGGAAGGGGAAGAATCATTGACCTTTCCTGGGCAGCCGCAAAAAAAATCGACATGATTTCGCAGGGTGTGGCTACGGTGAAGGTAGAAAGACTGGATAACCCTGTTCCTTTCAAACCTGAGGACAGCAAGCTCCCGAAGATAGATTTCGAAATGGCTGAGTTTGAACCCGACCATTATTTCGAAAAGAAGGAAAAGGCAAAGGAGAAGACTGAAGCCAAGATCGAGGCTAAGGAAAAAGCTAAAGCCAAGGTCGAAGCTAAGGAAAAAGCCCCTCATCACCGCCATACGCCCTGAAAAGGCAGAAGCTCCTAGCCCAGGGCAACACCCTGGGTAAACCAACTATGTACAATACGCCCTGAAAGGGCAAAAGCTTTATACTCCCCCAAAAAGAAAAAAGCAAGAACCAGCAATCAAGCTGTTTCTTGCTTTTTTGATTTTATGTTGCAACTACTAGGGATTATTATCTCTTGGTAGGGATATTGAATTCATTGATCTTGGAAATGGATTTGCCCTCATGAATCACACTCACACAGAACCGAGCCATTCCATCCTTTAACTTTCTATCCGCTTTTACCATTGCGGTGTATCGAACACCCGATCCTGGGGAAATCTTCTCGACATGGATACTCGGCGAAATGAAAATATGCTTGTTGCCGGTTGTTTCAACCACGGTTGGAACAACATCGTAAACCGGCTCATGACCTCGGTTAAGAATCTCGAATATCACCTTGCAGGTTTCATTGCGATTCAAACAATTATCTTCGTTGTCATCAACAAACCGAGCATTCACAATCTCCAAAGTAGGAGAATAGGAGAATCGGGCACCAAGCTCCTCTACGGTAGCAGTAGGCATAGAAGTAGTAGGCTGCTGGGCACTGTAATCGCCGGTATAGTCCTTGCCCTTGAAATCATAGAGACGGTCATCTCCCCCATTGTTGGAATCAAAGATCTCCGGATTATCTGTTACAGGAGCATTACTATAATCACCTTCTGATCTGCCATAGTCTGTAGAAGGAGTACTATAGTCGTAAACCTCATTCTCACCATAATTGGAAGAGCGATTGTTTCGAGGATTCGTTGGATAGCGACGTGAGTTTCCAGGATAACCAGAGCGTCGCTCTACTCTATCCTGCTGGTAGGCTGCTTCACGGTCATCCTGCGCCTGATCAGCCTGACTTCCGATGACAGCACCTACAACAGCTCCGCCAGCCATGCCGATGATGGTTCCCATATCAGAGCCTCTAGGACCACCCGACAATCCACCGATGGCGGAACCGAGAATGGAGCCGATGGAACCTCCAGCATAGGCTCCACTGCCAGTATATGTATCGCAACTGCTCATCACCAGCGAAGAGCAGAGCATCAAAAGTATCACCTTTTTCATAACCCAATCATTAAATTCTACTGCAAAAGTACAACTATTTATTGAAAACATCAAGAAAGAATCCCTAAATAAAGTTAGGGAATCCCCTAAATCCGGAAAAAACATCATCAACTATCCTAGGGAAAAGCAGAGCTAGTCAAACAAAAAAGCGCCTCTGTCTAACGACAGAAGCGCTTATATATAGTGAGATCAGTTGTAACTTATTCAGCTGCAGCCTCTTCAGTTGCAGGTGCCTCAGTTGCAGGAGCCTCCTCAGCCTTTGTTGCCTTGCGACTACGACGAGTCTTCTTAGCAGCAGCCTTAGGAGTCTTAGCCATGTTCTCATCAAAGTCAACGAGCTCGATGAAAGCGATCTCAGCTGCGTCACCCTGACGGGTACCCAACTTGATAATGCGAGTGTAACCACCAGGACGGTTAGCTACCTTCTCAGCTACCTCACCGAAGAGAGCCTTCACAGCGTACTTGTTCTGAAGATAACGGAAAACAACACGACGTGATGTAGTAGTATCATTCTTTGAACGTGTGACCAGTGGCTCAACATACTTCTTAAGAGCCTTTGCCTTTGCGAGGGTCGTAGTGATTCTTTTGTGCTC
>JAIINY010000044.1:0-15315 GCA_022741625.1 Prevotella sp.
GAACCATAAATGTCCTTCATGGTAGCAATGAGGTTGTCGAAATCGCACTTGTCTGAGTCAAGCTGGTTAACGAGGAAAATAACAGGCTTGTTCAACTTCTCTGTATAACGGAAGTTGTTCTGGGTGCCTACCTCTGGACCATACTGACCATTGATAAGGATGACTGCCTGATCGGTAACATTGAGTGATGTAATGGCACCACCTACGAAATCGTCGCTACCAGGGCAATCTATAATGTTAAGCTTCTTATTGTTCCACTCCACATGAAAAACGGTAGGGAACACAGAGTAGCCATACTCCAACTCTACTGGGAAGTAGTCGCTCACCGTATTCTTCGCTTCTACAGAGCCTCTACGCTTGATAACGCCTGCTTCAAATAACATACTCTCGGCAAGTGTAGTCTTGCCGCTACCCGCACTGCCCAGCAATGCAATGTTTTTAATCTCATTAGTCTGATATACTCTCATGACGCTTATAGATTTTTAAGGGTTATACTTAAATTGCTAGTTATTCGACAGTCCAATCATACGATTTTTCTGTTTCGTGCTACTAAATTACACATTTTTCGGCAATCCTGCAAATTTTTTCACAAAAAACTTGCTCTAAATTAAATTATATTAGTAATTTTGCATCTTGTTAAGACATACTTCTAGGCTTATACCTTATTATATATAGAAAAAGATAAGACTAAAGCCAGAAATGCCGATTAGGAATTCAGACTTTAAAAAACATGGCAGGACTATACATACATATCCCATTCTGTGAGAGCCGCTGCATCTACTGCGGTTTCTACAGCACCACATCCCTCAGCATGCGGGATGATTACGTTGATGCTCTGTGCAAGGAAATGAAGATGCGCCCCTTCAAAACGGCAACTGATTACGATTACAGTTTAAGAACCATCTACCTGGGGGGTGGAACTCCCAGCCAGCTTACCCACGATCAGCTCATCCACCTTTTCGAAGGTATCAAGAAGGCTTATTTTCCTCCAAACCATTCGGAAGAAGAATTCTCAAAAATGGAAATCACGATGGAATGCAACCCCGATGATGTCTCAGAAGAATTCTGCAAGACTCTCCTGCAGCTGCCCGTAAACAGGGTAAGCATGGGAGCACAGACTTTCTCAGACCATCGCCTGGGCTTTCTTCACCGCCGCCACAAGGCTGCAGATGTCAAGGCTGCCATCAAAAGGTTGCGTGGCATCGACATCCACAACATCAGCATCGACCTGATGTTCGGATTTTCTGGCGAAACTCTGGAAGACTGGAAAAAAGACATTGATGAAGCCATCAAACTGGAGGTAGAACACATCTCTGCCTACAGCTTGATGTACGAAAAAGGAACGACTCTCTACAGAATGCTGGAACGGGGAAAGATTGAGGAAATCGATGAGGAAACCAGCCGACAGATGTATGAGCTACTCATCACCCAACTCACCTCTGCCGGTTACGAGCATTACGAAATCAGCAACTTTGCCAAGCCAGGCTACCGATCACGCCACAACAGCAGCTATTGGCATGAAGTGCCCTATATCGGAATAGGTGCAGCCGCCCACTCCTACAGACGAGAGACTAAAAGAGGTGAAGAAAACAAGATTGAAGCCACCAGAAGCTGGAATGTGGACAATATCAGGGAATACATCGCTTCCATCCAAAAGGGAGAATTGCCTAGTGAAACCGAATCCCTGGATCTTTCTACAAGATACAATGACCTTATCACCACGGCATTACGGACAAGCGATGGTATTGATTTAGAAAAGATGGGAAAAGAGTTTGGTGACCAATTAGCTTCACAGATGATGCAGGAAGCAGAGAAGCATATTCATAGAGGACTCATGAAGATAAGCAACGGGAAGCTATCACTTACCCATGAAGGTCTTTATATATCAGATGACATCATGAGCGACTTTATGATCGTATAAAATATATGATGGCATAAGACCACATAATCGCATAAAAAAATGGAGCCTTAATTCCAAGGCTCCATTTTATCCAGACCATATTTCTTATATCTTTCGTAGTAATACTGTTTAATTTGATCAATTGCCTGAATGGTTGACTTCTTTTTCTGAAAAAAAGGCTTTACCATCTGCAAAAGAACAAACAGTACCACCACTATCAATAAAATAATGGCCCAAGACAGCACCTCACTCTTCAGATTGACATGAGGCTGAATGAGAATACCTGCAGCCACGGGAAGGATATAACACACCCAATCCATAGGCGTATCCAATTTGGTTGACTCCAAGTATTCCTGCCGCAGGTTGCCAGGAGCATTCAAAAGCATTCTCTTGCTGTGTACGCTCCAATACTCTTCAAATTCTTTTTCCATTAACTTTTATTACTCCTCTTATTTAGGTATCAGTCTAATAGGCTATCTATAGACAACACCTATTCTCTTATACTCTTATTTATTATAACAATTTACTATTGTAGTCTTGCATTTCATGCAATCCGTTGACAAAGATACTACATTTATCTGTAATCCGCAAATATTTATCTCCAAACATCAGTTTCTTAACTATATTTCACTAAAATATTTTTTTAAAGCCGTTTTTAAAACAAGATACGCTATTTAGTATCGAAAAAAGACTACAGCCAAAATGAAAAGCATATCCCCCTGTACACACCAAATAAAAGGGCAATACTCATAGAAACATTGCCCTTTTTAAATACTATGTATTTATTATTTAATGTATTTTTTATCTCTCACCCAATGGAGTATAATCCAACTCACCCAGAATATTCTTGTAAGCAGGACGGATGATGCGGCGACCCTCGAAGTTGAGTTCTTCGATGCGATGGGCAGTCCAACCCACGATACGCGCCATAGCAAAAATAGGGGTATAAATCTCCTGTGGAAGACCTATCATCTCATAGATGAAACCGCTATAGAAGTCGAGGTTGGCACAGGCAGGCTTGCTGCCGCCACGATGCTCCTGCAGGCACTTGATACCCTCCTGCTCAATAAGCTTCAGAAAGTTGTACTCATCCTCCCTACCCTTCTCCTTGGCAAGCTCGCCAGCCAGTCGCTTCAGCTCTACGGCACGAGGATCGCTCAAGGTATAAACCGCATGGCCGATACCATAGATAAGACCCGTCTTATCATAAGCCTCCTTGTTGAGCATGCGCTTCAGGTAGATATCGAGTTCGTTGACATTGGTCCAATCCTTGATAGCCTCCTTCAGATGATGGAACATATTGATAACCTTGATGTTGGCACCACCATGAAGAGGACCCTTCAAGCTACCGATACCGGCAGCAATAGAGCTGTAGGTATCCGTGCGGGTAGAAGAGGTGACACGCACCGTGAAGGTAGAGTTGTTACCACCACCATGCTCTGCCTGGATGATGAGGAGCAGATCGAGCATACGCGCATCCAGCTCAGAGTAGTTCTCGTGCTTCATCATATAGAGGAAGTTCTCTGCGATAGAGAGATTCTCGCGTGGATGGCGAATGTGCAAGCTTCTGCCCTGTACAGAGTGACGATAGATGTTGTATGCATAGGCGATGATGGTTGGGAACTTCGCAATCAGCTCCACACTCTGACGCATCAGGTTGTCGCGGCTGATATCGTCAGGGTTCGGATCGAAGGTGTACATTTCGAGCACGCAACGAGCCAGGATGTTCATGATGTTAGAACCCTCCAGCTCGATGATGTGAGTAATGGTACGGTGGTCGAGCGGCATGTTGTCGTTCAGGAGTTCCTTGAAAGCCTCCAACTCCTCCTTATCCGGCAGCTGACCGGAAAGGAGCAGGAAGGCAACCTCCTCAAATCCGAATCGTTTCTCCTTCAAGAGAGGAGTAACGAGGTCGTCAAGCTCGTAGCCACGATAATAGAGCTTACCCTCGGTAGGCTTCAGCTTGCCATTCTCATCGCGCTCGTAACCCACAACGTTACCGATGTTGGTCAATCCTACCAGCACACCAGAGCCATCCTCATTACGAAGTCCACGCTTTACATTGAACTTGGTGAATGCATCCTTATCAATCTTACATGAGTTCTTTACCTCATCACTTAGTTTATATATTAAATATTCTTTATTCATAACTGTTACTTTTTAGCTGCAAAGTTCAATGCAGAACCAGCCTTAAACCATGCAATCTGTGTATCATTATAAGTATGCTCTACCTCGAAACTATCCTCAGAGCCATCCTTATGCTTCAAGATGACGGTGAGTTTAGAACCTGGAGCGAACTCCTTCAAACCGGTGAGTGAGATGCGGTCGTCTTCCTGTACCTTATTATAATCATCCTTATTGCAGAATGTAAGGGCGAGCATACCCTGCTTCTTAAGGTTGGTTTCGTGGATACGGGCGAAACTCTTGGCAAGAATCACTTTCACGTTCAGGAAACGAGGCTCCATGGCTGCATGCTCACGAGATGAGCCTTCACCGTAGTTATCCTCAGCCACCACGATGCTGCTGATGCCCTGCGCCTTGTAAGCCTTGGCTGCGGTAGAAACCTCCACATACTTGCCATCCAACTGGTTCTTCACCTTGTTGCTCTCGCCATTGAAGGCGTTGACGGCACCCATCAGCAGGTTATCAGAGATATTCTGAAGATGTCCGCGGAACTTCAACCATGGACCAGCCATTGAGATATGGTCGGTGGTACACTTGCCCTCGGTCTTGATGAGGAGAGGCATATCTACCAGATCCTTTCCATTCCAAGGAGCGAATGGAGCCAATTTCTGCAGGCGGTTGCTATCTGGAGCAATTACCACCTCAATGTTAGCATTTGCTTCGCTAGGAGCGATGAAGCCCTTGTCTTCTACGGCAAATCCCTTAGGAGGGAAGGTGAAACCGGTAGGCGCATCGAGCTTCACGCTGTTGCCATCCTCATCTGATAAGGTATCGGTGGCAGGATTGAAATCCAGACGGCCGGCAATGGTGAGTGCCACGGTGAGCTCAGGGCTACCGATGAAGGCAAATGTATTAGGGTTGCCATCAGCACGACGGCGGAAGTTTCTATTGAAAGAGGTGACGATGGCATTCTTGCGGGTGTTGTCATCTGTGTGACGCTTCCACTGTCCGATGCAAGGGCCGCAGGCATTGGTCATGATCAAGGCACCAATCTTCTTGAAGTCATCGAGGATACCATCACGCTCGGCAGTATAGCGAATCTGCTCAGAACCAGGGTTGATGATGAGCTGCCCCTTTACCTGGATGCCCTTCTCGTAAGCCTGGCGTGCCACACTTGCCGCACGGGCCAAATCTTGATAGGAAGAGTTGGTACAGCTACCTACCAATCCTACTTCTACTACCATAGGATAATCGTTGGCAGGCCCCTTCGCCTTCATGTGAGAGATAGGGGTTGCCGCATCTGGAGTAAACGGACCATTGAGATGTGGCTCCACCTTAGAGAGGTCGATTTCTACAATCTGGTCGTAGAAGGCAGATGGATTGGCAAGCACCTCATCATCAGCACGAAGCTCGACTGCATTCTTCTGGGCAAGAGAAGCAATCTCCTCACGACCCGTCTTGCGGAGATATTCGCTGGCATTCTGGTCGAATGGGAAGATAGAGCAGGTAGCACCCAGCTCTGCACCCATGTTACAGATGGTAGCCTTACCCGTGGTAGAGATGCCGTCGAGGCCATCGCCAAAGTATTCGAGGATGGCATTGGTACCACCCTTCACAGTGAGAATGCCCAGGATTTCGAGAATCACATCCTTTGGAGTAGCCCAGCCAGAGAGCTTACCCGTGAGATGCACACCGATGAGGCGAGGCATCTTGAGTTCCCAAGGCTGACCAGTGAGCACATCCACGGCATCGGCACCACCAACGCCCACGGCTACCATACCGAGACCGCCAGCATTTGGAGTATGGGAATCTGTACCCACCATCATACCGCCTGGGAAGGCATAGTTCTCGAGTACCACCTGGTGGATGATACCAGCTCCTGGTCCCCAGAATCCGATGTGATATTTCTGAGATACCGACTTCAAGAAATCATATACCTCCTTGTTGGTCTTACATGCTTCAGGAAGGTCTTGAATAGCACCCACGTCTGCACGAATCAAGTGATCGCAATGTACTGAAGCAGGAACTGCCACTTTATCCTTACCTGCGTTCATAAACTGCAAGAGCGCCATCTGAGCGGTAGCATCCTGCATCGCCACGCGGTTAGGTCGGAAATCCACATATTCTATACCTCTTTTATATGGGTGCAACTCAGCAGGGTCGAAAAGATGCGCAAAAAGCACCTTCTCGGCATAAGTGAGAGGTCGTTTCACAGTAGCCTTAGCCTGTTTCACACTTTCCGAATACGAAGCATAAAAGCTTCTCAGCATTTCAATGTCCAGTATCATCTTATTCACTAATTATTTGATTAACTATACACTCGTGTGCGCACACCATACAACAGCAAAACACGCACTACCGAACTTATTTGTTTGCAAATATACGACTTTTTCTGCAAATAGTAGCACATTTTATCTGAAATTTATCATTTTGCTAGTATTTTTCTTGTTTTTTGATAAAGTTGTTGCATATTTATGCGAAAGATTGCTATTTTTCCACTATAAATAAAGAATTCAAAGTAAAAACATCAGAAAGCAAGAAAACAATAGTAAAAGCATCAGAAAATCAGAAAACAATCGCAGAAGAAAAAGAAAAATGATAAAACATTTGGCACTATACACATTATTTATTATCTTTGCAGATGTTATGAGAATAGACATTATTACAGTATTACCAGAGATGCTGGAGGGATTCTTCAATGAATCTATCCTGGCACGTGCGCAGAAGAAGGGCCTCGCAGAGATCCATCTCCACAACTTGCGCGACTATACATCAGATAAATGGAAACGAGTGGACGACTATCCATACGGAGGAAGCGCCGGAATGGTGATGCAATGCGAACCAATAGACCGATGCATCACTGCCCTGAAGGCAGAGCGTAACTACGATGACGTCATCTATGTATCACCAGATGGTGAAACCTTCAACCAGAAGATAGCCAATGAAATGTCGCTGGGTGGAAACCTCATCATCCTCTGCGGTCACTACAAGGGAATCGACCAGCGCGTGCGCGATCATCTTATTACCAGAGAAATCAGCGTAGGTGATTATGTGCTCACAGGTGGCGAACTGGCAGCAGCTATTATTTCTGATGCAGTAATCCGACTCGTACCAGGAGTCATCAGCGATGAGCAGAGTGCCCTCTCCGACTGCTTCCAAGACGACATTCTGTCTGCTCCTATCTACACCCGCCCTTCAGACTACAAGGGTTGGAAGGTTCCTGAAATCCTGCTTAGCGGCAACGAAGCAAAAATCCGCCAGTGGGAGTTTGACCAGGCTATGGAACGAACCAAGCGATTAAGACCCGACTTGCTGAAAGGATAATCCGCAGAAGAACTATCTGCAGATTGGACATATAAATCAAGGCGAGCATATATATTAAGGTGAATATATACCTAAAAAATAGCCTGTTCCCAAAACACGACTTTCAGTTTTGAGAACAGGCTGTTTTATTATGAGAATTTCAAACTAGGAATCTATGATGCAAACTTCATCACAGAAATTTCTCACAAAACTTTTCTCCCAGCATAAATCCTTCTTCATAGAGACGCTCTAACTTATCCGTATCCTTCTCTATGCGCCCTACTTCCATTGGACGAATCGGACGGATACAGGTTATCTTGCCTGCAGCCTCCAGATCATCAATCAGCTGAATCTGTTCATTGTAAACCTTATGACGATGACTCAAGACTACTCGCAGGCGAGGATAGTTCTTATATAAATAAGGTAGCTTTCTATCTTTGCCCGTATTTCTCCATCCTTTGTTGCGCGTCAAGACAACCACATTGTGCTCATAACCCTTATCAATAGCTCTCATCACGGGAATACTGTCAGCTATTCCACCATCAAGCATGGGGATACCATCCACATTCACGATTTTACTCACGTATGGCAAACTGCTGGAAGCACGCACAATATCCAGGGCACGCTGCCGATCATGATTTTCCGAAAGATACATAGGCTTGCCCGTAAGACAATTCGTGGTAACCATCTCGAACCGGTCGGCATATTTAAAATAGGTATCAAAATCGTAAGGAAGCAACTGATTCGGGAACTTATCGTAAAGCAACTTACGGTCGAAAATACACCCTTGCGTTACCAGATGACGGATGCCGATATACTGATACCTCGCCAAATAATCGATATTTGAGATACGGGCACGACGCGGCTGGCGACTGATGTACGACATACCATTACATGCACCTGCCGACACCGCCACTGTATATGGGAAATAAACATCATGCTTCATAAAAGCATCAAGTACGCCACTGGTAAAGACGCCACGCATTCCTCCACCTTCCAAGACCAAACCAGTTTTTTCCAAATTTAACTTCATAACTTTTTTTCTTCCACTGTTTTTTGATTGCATAACACCAATAACATTCATACTTTTGCAGATTATCACTCTCTGCATTACTAACGATTTGCACCCTGAGAAAACTCATTTTCTTACATTTTGTCCCTCAAAAAGAGCGTTTTTATATTAATTATTTATAAATTCGCTAGTTTTTTCTATTTTTGATTGCAAAGATAATACATTTTTGCGAAATAATTGCTAACTTTGCAGCAAAATAAAGTAAAATTCTAAAAATATGTTTAGCAAGGACACTTATATCAGCCGCAGACAAGAACTCAAGAAGCTCGTCAAAAGCGGCGTCATCATTCTTTTCGGAAACAACAACTCACCTTGTAATTTCCCTAATAACGGATATTACCCATTCCGCCAGGACTCAACATTCCTGTACTATTTCGGTTTGCAGCGAGACGGTTTGGTTGGTGTAATTGACATAGATAACGACATCGAAACTTTAATCGGTGATGATATCGACTTGGTAGATATTGTATGGTACGGAAGCGTAGATAGCGTCTACAATCTCGCGGAGCAGGTGGGCGTGCATAATTCTGCGCCAATGAAGAGCCTGAAGACCATCTGCAACGATGCTATGGCGAAGAAACGCAAGATTCACTTCTTGCCACCTTACCGCTATGATATCAAGCTTCAGGTATTCGACCTCCTTGGCATTCATCCAAACCAGCAGAAAGAGGAAGCCAGCATGGATCTCATCAAGGCGGTTGTCAAGATGCGTTCTACAAAGACTCCTGAGGAAATTGAGGAACTGGAGCGTGCTTCTGTTATCGGATACAAGATGCATACCACAGCTATGAAGCTCGTCCGTCCAGGAATCACAGAAAAATATGTTGCTGGTCAGGTAAGCGGAATTGCTCACTCTTATGGAGCAATGGTTAGTTTCCCTACTATCTTCAGCCAGCATGGAGAGATTCAGCATGGTTATCCATCTATGAATCTGCTCGAGGAAGGAAGACTGGCACTTTGTGATGCAGGTGCAGAGAGTATGAACAATTACTGTTCAGACCATACTCGTACAATGCCTGTCAGCGGTAAGTTTAGCCAGCGCCAGCTGGAAATCTACTCTATCGTAGAGGCTTGTCACGACTACGCACTGGAAGTTGCAAAGCCAGGTGTGAAGTGGGCTGATGTCCACTTTGCCGTATGCCGCTTGCTCTTCGACCGTATGAAAGAGTTAGGTCTTGCCAAAGGTGACACAGAAGAGGCTGTACATGCTGGTGCCCACGCTATGTTCCTGCCTCACGGATTGGGACACATGATGGGTATGGATGTTCACGATATGGAGAACCTCGACCAGATAAACGTTGGCTTTGATGATGAAGTTCGCCCTAACCTGGAACAGTTTGGTACAAACTGCCTGCGTATGGGTCGCCGCCTTGAAGAAGGCTTCGTAGTAACAGATGAACCAGGCGTTTACTTCATTCCAGCTCTCATCGATGACTGGAAAGCTTCAGGTCATTGTGCAGAGTTCCTCAACTTCGATAAGATTGAGACCTACAAAGACTTCGGAGGTATCCGCATCGAGGATGATGTACTCATCACCAAGGATGGTTGCCGATTCCTCGGAACCGACCGTATTCCTTACCATCCAAAGGATGTAGAGGAGTATATGGCTGCACACAAGGTAGAGATTCTTTAAACAGGAAAATCCATTCAAGCAAACAGACGAAGAACCCTCAAGGTTTTCAATACTTGAGGATTCTTCATAGAGAGATATAAGTATAGAATAACATTATTAATTTAAGAGAAAAATTTCATGAAGAAATCAATGATTGTTGCAGCCATGTTGGCCATGGTTGCCACTGGCGCAAATGCGAAATCTGCTACTGATTCTGCAGCTATTGCAAAGAACAAGCCTGTATTCACTGTAGTGAAGCAGAATCCTATTACAAGCATCAAGGACCAGAACCGCAGCGGTACGTGCTGGGCTTACTCTACACTCAGCTACTTCGAAAGCGAGATTCTGAAGCATACAGGTAAAACCTACGACCTCAGCGAGATGTTCGTAGCTAACAAGACTTATATGGACCGCGCCACTATGGCTGTAAGAATGCACGGCGACGTAAGTTTCTCTCAGGGCGGTAGCGCATACGATGTACTTTATGCTTTGCAGCACTACGGAATCGTACCGGAGGGCGCAATGCCAGCTCCTGGTACTTTGACAGGCGACTCACTCGCTAACTTCGGTGAGTTCTTCGATGTAATGACTCCATACGTAGAGGCTGTAGCTAAGAGCAATGCTAAGAAGATTTCTTCTGCCTGGAAGAGCGGTCTTCAAGGTATCATCGACTCATATATCGGTAAGACTCCAGAGAAGTTCACATATCAGGGCAAGCAGTACACTCCACAGTCATTCTGCCAGAGCCTCGGCTTGAACCTTGATGATTATGTTACCATCACCAGCTACACTCACCACCCAATGTGGAGCAAGTTTGCGGTTGAGGTACAGGATAACTGGCGTTGGCCTTTGAGCTACAACGTACCAATGGATGACCTTTGCAAGATCATCGACAACGCTATCAACAACGGCTACACTATAGCTTGGGGTGGCGACGTAACAGAGGACGGCTTTACTCGTAAGGGTCTCGGTATCGCATACGACGTCAAGAAGGTTCGTTCTATGGCAGGTACAGACGCAGACCACTGGTTCAAACTCTCTAAGGACGAGAAGAAGGAGAAGTTCGATTCACTTGGTGTAAACGCACCAGAAGTTGTTCCTACCCAGGCTATGCGCCAGGAAGCTTTCGACAACTGGGAGACTACTGACGACCACGGAATGCACATCTATGGTATCGCTAAGGATCAGAACGGCAAGGAGTACTATATGGTAAAGAACTCTTGGGGTGAGTATGGTGACTACAAGGGAACATGGTATATGACCAAGGCTTTCGTAGCTTACAAGACTATGGACTTCATGGTAAACAAGAATGCCATTCCTAAGGATATCCGCAAGAAGCTCGGCATCTAATTTATTCAAAATAAACATAACCAAAGGCAGCAAACAGTAGAGTTTGCTGCCTTTTTGTTTACCTGCAAGTATTATTTTTACTTAAATCTAGGTATTTTTAAATAAAATACTTCATAAACATTTTCGATTGTCACTTTATTTTCGTAACTTTGGGGGCAGAAATAAAAAATAATTAAAATGCATTTTAAATGGAATTACGAAGAACCGACACCAAAGCTGGAGAAATCGGCTAAAGAACTAGCCGATAAACTCAGTATCAGCCCTATCCTGGCCAAGCTTCTCATCCATCGAGGCATTACGACAGAATCTGCAGCCAAGCGGTTTTTCCGCCCCCAGCTGTCTGATCTCATCAATCCATTCCTGATGAAGGATATGGATATCGCTGTAGATCGCCTCAACGATGCTATGGGAAGAAAGGAGCGCATCATGGTCTATGGAGACTATGACGTGGATGGATGCACGGCTGTAGCATTGGTGTACAAGTTTCTGCAACAGTTTTATTCCAACATTGATTACTACATACCAGACCGATACGACGAAGGCTATGGAGTAAGCAAAAAGGGAATAGACTTTGCGCACGAAACAGGTGTAAAACTCATCATTATCCTGGATTGCGGTATCAAAGCTATCCAGGAGATAGAATATGCCAAGAGTCTTGGCATAGACTTCATCATCTGCGATCATCATGTCCCTGACGACATGATGCCACCAGCCGTGGCCATACTCAACCCCAAACGACCGGATGATCCATTCCCATTCAAGCATCTCTGCGGTTGTGGCGTAGGATTCAAGTTTATGCAGGCTTTTGCCAAGAACAACAACATTCCTTTCTCACGCCTCATTCCTTTACTCGACTTCTGTGCCGTGAGCATAGCTGCCGACATAGTGCCTGTGGTAGATGAAAACCGAATCCTTGCCTTCCACGGACTCAAACTTCTCAATACCAATCCAAGTATCGGACTCAAGGCGATTATCGATATCTGCGGACTCAACGGAAGAGAGCTGTCTATGAGTGACATCGTCTTCAAGCTAGGACCACGCATCAATGCATCAGGACGTATGGAGAACGGCAAGGAAAGCGTGGATCTGCTGGTAGAGCGAGACTTCGGTCAGGCTCTGAAAATGGCAAAGCACATCAATGAGTACAACGAGCAGCGCAAGGATATAGACAAGCAGATGACAGAAGAAGCCAATCTTATCGTGTCGCGACTGGAGACCCAGAAACACAACTCCAGCATCGTACTATATGATGAAGGTTGGAAAAAGGGAGTCATCGGCATCGTTGCATCCCGACTTACGGAAATCTACTTCCGCCCTACCGTTGTACTGACCCGTGACGGAGACCTTGCAACAGGTTCGGCTCGCAGTGTAACTGGATTCGATGTATATTCTGCTATCAAGAGTTGCCGAGACCTGCTTATCAACTTCGGAGGTCATACCTATGCCTGCGGACTTACAATGAAATGGGAAAACGTGAAGGAGTTTAGAGACAGATTCCACCAGTACGTGGCTGAACATATTGCTCCCGAACAGACGGAAGCGATGCTCAATATAGATGCGATGATAGACTTCAAGGACATAACGAAGCAGCTGCACGCAGATTTAAAGAAGTTCTCACCTTTTGGCCCATGCAATAGCAAACCCGTATTCTGCACGCAGAACGTATATGATTACGGCACCAGCAAGGTGGTGGGCAGAGAGCAAGAGCATATCAAACTGGAATTGGTAGACTCTAAGTCGAGTACCGTAATGAACGGAATTGCCTTCGGACAAAGCGCGGCTGCCCGATACATCAAAAGCCGCCGCAGTTTCGACATTGCATACACCATTGAGGACAATATTTTCAAGAAGAATCAAGTCCAACTTCAAATAGAGGCTATCAGGCCAAATGACTAAGAAAAAATGGCAGATCAATTTCAACTTATTCTGCAAAAGTATTGGGGGTATCCTGATTTCCGAGGCATTCAACGCAATATCATCGAAAGCATTGCCTGCGGACGGGATACCCTCGGTCTTATGCCTACAGGTGGCGGCAAATCCATCACATTCCAAGTGCCTGCCTTGGTCAAGGAAGGTGTATGTATCGTCATCACCCCTCTCATCGCCCTGATGAAAGACCAGGTACAACATCTTAGAGAACGAGGTATACTGGCTGATGCCATCTATGCAGACAAATCGAGAAACGAAATTCTCCAGACGCTCGACAACTGTATCTTCGGGGGTGTAAAGATTCTCTACGTTTCACCAGAACGACTCGCATCAGAACTCTTTCAGACCAAGCTCAAACACATCCATGTAAGTTTCATCACAGTAGATGAAGCCCATTGTATCAGCCAGTGGGGCTACGATTTCCGCCCTTCTTACCTGCAGATAGCCAAAATTAGGGAAATGATTCCCCAGGTACCTATCCTTGCTCTTACAGCGACTGCGACTCCAGAAGTTGTGGATGATATACAGGAAAGACTCCATTTTGCAGAAAAGAATGTGTTTAAGATGAGCTTCGAACGCAAGAACCTCGCTTATGTTGTACGCAACACTTCCAATAAGCAGGGTGAAATGGTGCATATCCTGCAAAGCGTGAAAGGCTCAGCCATTGTCTATGCCCGAAGTAGAAAACGCACCAAGGAAATGGCTGAACTATTGTCTAAGAAAGGTATTTCCGCCACCTTTTACCACGCCGGACTCGCTCCTGATGAGAAGGATGTGCGACAGAAAGCCTGGCAGGCCGACGAAGTAAGGGTGATGTGCGCCACAAACGCCTTTGGAATGGGAATAGACAAACCCGATGTGAGGATGGTGATTCACATAGACTGTCCCGATTCACTTGAGGCTTACTTCCAGGAGGCTGGACGTGCCGGAAGAGATGGGGAGAAATCCTATGCAGTACTGCTTTTTGACAGAAGCGACGAGTCGAAACTCAAGAAACGAATAGATGATACCTTTCCACCTAAAGAAATGATACAGGACGTTTACGAACATCTTGCCTACTTCTACCAGATAGGTGTAGGTAGCGGACGTGGCAAGACCTTCGAGTTTGACATCGATAAATTCTGCATCACCTACAAGTTTTTCCCCACCAAAGTAGATTCGGCACTCAGGATTCTTGAACGAAGCGGCTATCTGCACTACGAGGACGATCCAGACGGTAAAGCCCGCGTTATGTTTCTCCTGGGCAGAAACGAACTTTATATACTCGATCAGCTTCCTCCTACACAGGAGGCGGTCATCACAGCATTACTGCGCAGCTACGGGAGTCTGTTTGTGGATCTTACCTTCATAGACGAGCATCTTATTGCCCGCCAAGCGGAATTAAACATCCAGCAGGTATATTTTGCATTAAAGAACCTGGCAGCCCGCCACATCATCAAATTCATCCCCCGCCGCAAGATACCTTTCATCAGCTATACACGCGACCGAATAGATGGCAACAAGGTACAGATTCCGCAAGAGGTATGGGAAGGCCGAAGAGAGCAATATATGAAGCGTATTCAAAGCATGCTGCAATATGCCAAAAATGATGAGATATGCCGCTCACGCCAGTTGCTCGCCTATTTTGGTGAACATAATGAAACGAAATGCCAGCAGTGTGATGTTTGCCTGGCGAAGGAAACGGAAGAGAAAGAAAAGGAATTCCGCAGAAAGATTGCAGAAGAAGAAATCATCATAGAAGACCTCAAAGTCATAGAAAAACGAAAGGATGATTGAAAGCCGAAAGGATGATTGGAAAAGCAACCTCCTTTCGACTTTATCATATACGTAAAAGGGAGCGACCCATCGCGGACCGCTCCCTTTATAACATTATGTACGAGAAAAAAATTAGTTATTCTCAGGACGAAGCTTACGTACAGTAACACCAGCCTGCCACATCTCCTTGTTGCGCATAGCCTCGAGTTCTGCGTTCAACTTCTCACGGTAATCAGCCTGAGAGTTCTTGTCGATAGAAATCTGAGCCTC
>JAIINY010000045.1:0-15257 GCA_022741625.1 Prevotella sp.
TTATTCATTGTTTGATATTTATTTTGTGCTGCAAAGATACATTAATTAGTTGAAAAATACAAATTATTTTTCGCTATTTTCAACTTTTTAGTTGAAATTGTTTGTTTCAGGATATTGGATGGAAAAGGTAAAAAGGTAAAAAGAAAGTAGGCTGACGACATCCCGTCAGGCTCTTTTTACCTTTTTACCTTTAAAATTATACGTATGTCTCGAGGAACTTCAAGGTTCCTTCTACCTTCAATGTCTGGGTAGAGGCAGGTACTACGATGCTCTCGCCGCCCTGCAGGGTAATCTCGTTACCCTCGTTGTCGGTAATCTTAGCCTCACCCTTCAAGCCAATCAGAATCACGAAGCTGTCCAACTCTGAATAATCCAAAGTCATTGGCTCGTCTAGATCATAAACGGCTGTTGTGAAATAAGGGCACTGCACCATGCTTACACCCTGGTTCTTGGCAGGAGTGTAGTTCTGGCGATAGTCTGGCAATACGGTATAGTCGATGCACTCGGCAGCCTCCTTGGTATGGAGCTGTCGATAGTTGCCATCCTTGTCCTTGCGCTTGAAGTCGTAGATGCGATAGGTAACATCGCTGGTCTGCTGAATCTCGGCAACGAAACAGCCTGTTCCGATGGCATGGATTCTGCCGGCTGGGATAAAGAAGCAGTCGTCCTCCTTCACGTTATACTGAGCCAGGGCATCGGTGATGGTATCATTCTCCACCATCTCCTTGTACTGTTCAGGAGTAATCTGCATCTTCAAGCCGTTGTAGAGCTTGGCATCCGGCTCACTTGGCAGCGCATACCACATCTCGGTCTTGCCGCGCTCCTTACCCTGCTTCTTGGCAATCTCGTCATTAGGATGTACCTGGATAGAAAGGTCGGTATTGGCATCGATAAACTTGATGAGCAATGGAAACTCGTTGCCAAAACGCTTATAGTTATCTGTACCGAGGAAATTCTCCTTCAATTCTGCAACAACCTCATTGAGCTTCTTGCCCTTCATCTCGCCGTCGGCTACGATGCTCTCGTTGCCAGGAACACCAGAGATTTCCCAACTCTCGCCCACTTTCTCCTGCTTGATGTCAAGATGCTTGAAGGCGATGATCTTGTTTCCACCCCAGATGGTGGACTTCAATAGCGGTTCAAATTTTAATGGTTTCATAATTTTATTGAATTAGTTGATAAAATGTTTATTGTCTTGGATTTCCAGTATCTGCCTCCTGCGGAAACTAGTTTTCTCTCCAGAAGGCAGGTGTAAAGATCACCAGTACGCTGAATATCTCCAGACGACCGATGAGCATCATCAGCGAGCAGAACCATTTTGCCATATCCGGCAGTTCGCTCCACGACATCGTCGGACCAATCTCCGTACCCAGCGTCGGACCTACGTTGCCCACACAGCTCAGGGTGATGGTGATGGCATTGGTGTTGTCGATGCCCATGGCTATCATGGTGAAGGAGATAACCAGGCAGATGATGAGATACGTAGTGAGGAAGGCGAGCAGCGTAACCCGCTTCTGCATCGGAACGTTCACGCCGTCAATCTTCAGAGGCAGCACCGCATTTGGGTGCAGAATCTGGCGGAATTCATTCTTCACCATTCTCACCAGCATCACGCCACGGATACATTTCAAACCTCCACTCGTACTGCCCGAGCAGGCTCCGAAGAACATGCAGGCTGCCAGAATCACCCAGGTGACGTGAGGCCACACGGCTGCATCATCATTAAACAATCCCGTTGTGGTGATGAACGATACCACCTGGAAAACGGCGCTGCGGAAAGCATGCTCCATATCGTAGTTGCGCATCGCCATCAGCTCTACCATAATGAAAGCCGTAAAGGCGGTGACGAGGAGCATATAGAACTTGAACTCCGAGTTCTTGAACAGGTCCTTGATCTTGAACTTGATGACTGCCGCATAGAGTAGGGTGAAGTTCACTCCCGAGAGGAAGCAGAAGAATGCACAGATGTATTCCAGCGCCGGCGAATGGAAGAACTCGGTACTGCTGTTATGGGTGGAGAAACCACCCGTAGCCGTAGTGGTCATCGCATAGTTGAAACTGTCGAAGAGATTCATTCCCGCCACGTAGTAAGAGGTGATGCAGGCGATGGTGAGTACGAGATAGATACTCCAAATCCATTTTGCCGAAGTGGAGAGCCGGGGATGCAGCTTAGTCTTGATAGGCCCCGTAGCCTCGGCGGCAAACACCTTGGTCTGTCCTCCTACAAGCGATGGCAGCAGAGCGATGGTGAAGAACACGATTCCCAAACCGCCTATCCACTGGGTGAGCGATCGCCAGAACAGCAATCCGTGAGGGAAGCACTCCACATCATCCAGAATGGTGGCTCCCGTGGTGGTGAATCCCGACATCGTCTCGAAGTAGGCATCCGTAAAGTTATTGATGTAACCGCTGACCATGAAGGGCAGGGTGCCGAAGAGACTGAAGATAATCCATGAGAGCGAAACCACGAGGTAGGCGTCACGGCGCGACATCGAATTGTCTGCTCCGTGTCCCTTCCATTTCAGGATGAGTCCGCCGCCGATGGTGGTCAGTGTGGCTACCACGAAAGCGAAGATGTCGTCCTGCTGGTAGTAGTATGCCACCAGCAGACTGACGAAGAGCAGGAATGCCTCGATGAAAAGCAACTGTCCCAGTATCTTGTATATCAACTTGCTGTTTATCATTCCCTCTTGTCTTTATACCTTAATTATATATATATAGAATATACCTTATTATATCTAGAGACTAAATGAAATATTTCTCAATTTTCTTCATATTGATGTTGTGGCAGAACACCATTACCGAGTCGCCCGCTTCTATCTGGGTATTACCCGAAACCAGCATTCCCTCGTCGTTTCTCACTAGGCCACCGATGGTAACACCGATAGGCATTCCCAGGTCTTTCACCGGTTTCTTGGTAACCTTGGAATCTTCCTTGGCGATGAATTCAGCCACATCGGCGTTGGCGCTCATCAGGAATCTTACGTTCATCACGTCGGCATCAAGCATCATCTGATAGATGTAGCTGGCAGCAATCATCTTCTTGTTGATGATGGTACCGATATCCAGACTTTCTGCCATGCTCACGTAATCCACGTTTTCTACGGCAGCCACGGTCTTGCGCACACCCATTCTCTTGGCGGTGAGGCAGGCGAGGATATTGGTTTCCGCATTTCCCGTCAGCGCCACGAAAGCCTGGGTGCTTCTGATTCCTTCCTCTGTGAGGAGAGGAATGTCGCGGCCATCGCCGTGGATGATAAGGATATGATTGTCGTCGAGGATATCGTTGAGATATTCGCAGCGATTCTCATCTTTCTCGATAATCTTGCACTCCATGTATTCCGGCATCTTCTTCACGGCTCTTACGGCAGTGCGTCCGCCACCCATCACCATCACGTTCTTCACATCCACATAATGCTCCTTTCCCACAATCTTGCGGATGTAGGGAATGTAGTTGCGGGTGGTCATGAAGTAGGCGAGGTCGTAGAGCTTCAGTTCATCGTTACCACCCGGGATGATGGTTTCGCTGCCTCGCTTGATGGCTACCACGTGGTAAGGGTCGTTGGGACCGCTGATGTTCTTGAGGGGCTCGTTGAGAATCTCGCATCCCTCACGCAGCTTGATGCCGAGCATCACGAGGGCGCCGTCGTGCACATCCCAGCGTTGGCGCACCCAACTCATCTTGAGTCCGTTGTTGATATCTACGGCAGCGAGCATCTCCGGATAGATGAGCTTGCTGATACCGAGTTCCTTGAAGAATTCCTGTGCCTGCGGTTCCATGTATTCCGGATTATCCACACGTGCCACGGTGCGCTTGGCACCGAGATTCTTGGCAAGGATGCTGGAGGTGATGTTGGTGCTCTCCACCGGGGTGACTGCGATGAAGAGATCCGTATCCTGAACACCGGCATCCCTCAGGGTCTGCAGACTGGTAGGTTTTCCTATCATGGTGAGCAGATCGCAGTCGGAGCCGATGCTTGCCAGGCGCTCTTCGCTTTCATCGATGAGTGTAATCTCCTCCTTGCTGCGCGACAGGAGTCGCGCCAGGTGGGTACCGATGGCATAGGCGCCAGCTATGATGATTTTCATATTGATGAATATTTAAATTTCGATGCTCTATTTTCCGATAATGGCATTCTTGATGCTCTCGTGGTCGAGATGTACAATTTCGCGCAGCTGTTCTACGGTGCCATGCTCCACAAAATCGTCTGGCAATCCCAGGCGGGTTATCTGTGGCTGATAGCCGTGGTCGCTCATCCATTCCAGAACGGCAGATCCCATTCCGCCCATTCTTGCACCATCTTCTATGGTCACGAGGCGCTTGAACTTCTTGCCCACCTCGGTGAGGATGTTTTCATCCAGCGGCTTCACGAATCGCATATCGTAGTGCGCAACGCTCATCTTCGTTTCCTTCTCAACCTCTTCGATTGCCTGGATGGCATCGTTTCCGATAGGACCGATGGTGAGCACGGCTACATCTTCTCCGTCTTTCAGCTTTCTGCCGGTACCGGTCTTGATTTCCTCCATCTTGTTGCGCCAATCTACAAGCACACCGCAGCCACGAGGATAACGGATCACGTAGCTTCCGTGGTCTGGCAGCTGGGCTGAATACATCAGGTTGCGCAGTTCGTGCTCATCCATCGGCGAAGCGATGGTGAGATGCGGGATAGGGCGCAGGGCTGCCAGGTCGAAGGCGCCATGATGGGTAGGACCATCTTCTCCTACCAGTCCGGCACGGTCGAGGCAGAGCACTACAGGCAGGTTGAGGAGTGCCATGTCGTGGATGATATTGTCGTAGGCACGCTGTGCAAACGAACTGTAGATGTTGCAGAAAGGAATCAATCCATCCTTTGCCATACCACCCGAGAAAGTGACTGCGTGGCCCTCGGCGATACCTACGTCGAAGGTGCGGTTTGGCATCGCCTTCATCATGATGTTCATAGAGCATCCGGTAGGCATGGCTGGTGTCACGCCTACGATCTTAGGGTTCTGCTCGGCAAGTTCCAGCAGGGTCTTTCCGAAGACATCCTGGAACTTAGGAGGCTTGTTGCTGTTGTCGGCAATGATTCTCTCGCCGGTTTCCGGGTCAAACTTGCCTGGTGCATGCCAGATGGTAGCACACTTCTCGGCTGGTTCGTATCCCTTGCCCTTGGTGGTATGCAGGTGGAGCAGCTTAGGGCCTTTCATGTTTCTGAGCTGCTTCAGGATTCTTACCACTTCCTTTACATCATGACCGTCGAATGGGCCGAAGTATCGGATGTTCATTCCCTCGAAGATATTCTGCTGATGGCTTAATACCGACTTGAAGGCATTGTTCAGCCGGATGATGCCGTTCTTGCGGTTATTATTGAGAATACCCTTGGAGTGGAGCCACTGCGAAGCCTTGAAGCGAATCTTGTTGTAGGTCTCGTTGGTGTCGAGCTGGAGGAGATACTTCTCCATTCCACCCACGGCACGGTCGATGCTCATATCATTATCGTTGAGGATGATGAGCATATCGTTTGGAGTACTAGATACATTGTTGAGTCCTTCGAAAGCTAAACCACCGCTCATCGCACCATCGCCGATAACGGCTACTACGTGGCGGTCTTTGTTGCCTGTTTCGCGTGCTGCCACCGCCATACCCAGAGCTGCCGAGATAGAGTTGCTGGCATGTCCGCAGGTGAAGGTGTCGTATTCACTTTCAAGCGGTGTTGGGAATGGACGGATACCATGGAGCTTTCTGTTGGTGCAGAATGCCTCACGTCTTCCTGTCAGAATCTTATGTCCGTATGCCTGATGGCCTACATCCCAGACGATGCGGTCTTCAGGGGTATTGTACACGTAGTGTAAAGCTACCGTGATTTCCACAACACCCAGAGAGGAAGCAAAATGGCCAGGGTTTACAGCCACTTCGTTGATGATGTCTTCTCTCAATTCTTTGCATACCTCTGGCAACTGATTAATGCTCAGTTTGCGCAAATCATTAGGATATTTGATATTGCTTAACAGACTAAACTTACTTTTGTCCATAATTTAATAATTTTATAAGTGCAAAGGTAATGCTTTTTTTCATAAAATAACATTTTTATGGAGAGAATTTCGCTTTTTTCGATAATTCTTTGTATTTTTGCAAAAAATTAGGAAGGAATCAGTAAAAGGAGAGGAACCTTTCGTTCTATCCGGTTGCGCTTTTCCAGTAAATTAAGTAACTAAACATAAAGATTAAATAAATGAAAAAGAACCTATTCTTTGTGGGAGCCTTG
This sequence comes from Prevotella sp., assembly GCA_022741625.1. GTDB lineage: Bacteria > Bacteroidota > Bacteroidia > Bacteroidales > Bacteroidaceae > Prevotella. The sequence goes on from JAIINY010000045.1 coordinate 6,246, forward strand.
ATGATGGCTTCCCTCTCGATGATGGCGCAGACCAAGAATGGCGGCATCAATCAGACTATGCTCCAGCAGATGGAGAAAAGCCAGACTGGCGGTGTGACCAACAAGGCTTTGTTTAACGCTATTGCTGGCAACAACATCGATGATCTCGTGAAGAATCATGCTAATGAGGCTCCGGTAGATACTCATTTCAGCATCGAGACTCCTTCTCAGAGCATTCATAACCAGAAGAGTTCCGGCCGTTGCTGGATGTTCAGCGGTTTCAACGTGCTCCGTTCCAACTTTGCTGTCAACGACAAGCAGGGTAGAGTAGTAGAGTTCTCTCAGGACTATCTCTTCTTCTACGACCAGCTAGAGAAGGCTAACCTGATGCTCCAGGGTGTCATCGACCTCGGCAAGAAGAGCCTGGAGGATCCTCAGGTGCAGTTCTTCTTCAAGAATCCGCTCAATGATGGTGGTACTTTCTGTGGTGTTGCCGACTTGGCTAGCAAATATGGTCTCGTACCAATGAGTGCTCAGCCAGAGACTTATTCCAGCAACAATACTTCCAAGATGAGCCGTCTCATCAGCAGCAAGCTCCGCGAGTATGGTCTCGAACTCCGCAAAATGGTAGCCCAGGGCAAGAAACCTGCTGCTATCCAGGCTCGTAAGACCGAGATGCTCGGCAAGGTTTATCACATGCTCTGCCTTACTCTGGGTGAGCCGGTAAAGGAGTTTACCTATGCTTTCCGCAACAAGGATGGCAAGCAGGTTGGCGAGGCTAAGAAATATACTCCTAAGAGTTTCTATGAGGAGACTGTTGGCAAGGACCTCAACGGTACCTTCCTGATGGTGATGAACGACCCACGCCGTCCTTACCACAAGACATATGAGGTAGAGTACGACCGCCACACCTACGATGGTCATAACTGGAAGTACCTGAACCTGCCTATGGAGGAGATTGCGCAGCTTGCCATCGCTTCCCTGAAGGATGGTCATAAGATGTACTCCAGCTACGATGTGGGTAAGCAGCTCGACAGAAAGCGTGGCTATCTGGCACTCGACAACTTCGATTATGCCAGCCTCTTCAATACTTCATTCCCTATGAACAAGGCAGACCGCATCGCTACTTTCGAGAGCGGTTCTACCCATGCCATGACCCTGACTGCGGTAGATCTCGATGCTGCCGGCAAGCCTGTGAAATGGAAGGTGGAGAACAGCTGGGGTGCTGACAATGGTTTTGGTGGATGCTTCATTATGACCAACGATTGGTTCAACGAGTACATGTTCCGCCTGGTAGTAAACAAGAAGTATGCTTCTGAGCAGCTTCTGAAGGAATTCGACCAGAAGCCAACCATGTTGACTCCAGACGATCCTTTGTTCCAGTTGGAGGATTAATACCTATTCTTATTATGTTAGAGAAAAATAAACGGGAGCGCATCATTGCGCTCGTCAACAAGGAAGTAGTGCCTGCCATCGGATGTACCGAACCGATGGCTGTGGCTCTCTGTACAGCTCAGGCTGCTACCACTCTGGGCAAGCGTCCGGAGCGCATCGAGGTGCTCTTGAGTCCTAACATGCTCAAGAATGCGATGGGTGTGGGTATCCCTGGCACCGGTATGATCGGTCTGCCTATCGCAGTTTCGCTCGGCGCCCTCATCGGAAAGCCGGAGTATGAACTCGAGGTTCTCAAGGATCTTACTCCTGATACCCTGGAGCTGGGTAAGCAGTATATCAAGAATGCAGACATCAGCATCAAGCTGAAGCAGGGCGATATAGATAAACTCTATATCGAGGTAATCTGCTATGCCGGAAATGGCAGAGCTACAGCTATCATTGCCGGTTCTCATACCAACTTTGTGTATGTAGAGCGCAATGGTGAGGTGGTTTTCAACAAGCGTGGTGGAGCTGCGGCTGATGTGGAGGATGATGACATCCAGTTGAATCTCCGCTTGGTTTACGAATTCGCAACCACCGCTCCGCTCGATGAAATCCGCTTCATCCTCAAGACCAAGGAATATAATATGAAGGCTGCCGAGGAATCTATCAAGGGCAATTATGGTCACTGTCTGGGTAAGACGATGGATCGTCCTTTGAGCCGTGGTATCTTCGGCAACAACATCTTCTCTCATATCCTCTCCCGCACCGCTTCTGCCTGCGATGCCCGAATGGGTGGAGCTATGATTCCGGTGATGAGTAACAGTGGCAGTGGTAACCAGGGCATCTGTGCTACCAATCCTGTAGTGGTTTATGCCTTGGAAAACGAGAATACCGAGGAAGAGCTGATCCGTGCCTTGATGCTCAGTCACTTAACGGCCATCTATATCAAGCAGAGTCTGGGTAAGCTTTCAGCTCTCTGCGGTTGCGTGGTAGCCAGCACGGGTAGCAGTTGCGGTATCACCTATCTGATGGGTGGTGATTTTACCCATATCTGTAACTCTGTCAAGAATATGGTGGCAAACCTTACCGGTATGATCTGCGACGGTGCCAAGCCAAGCTGCGCCCTGAAGATTTCATCTGGTGTGAGCACCGCCCTTCTTTCGGCACTCCTTTCCATGGAGGGTAAGTGCGTGACTTCTGCCGAGGGCATCGTAGATGATGATGTGGATAAGTGTATCCGAAACCTCACCTCTATCGGTGCCGATGCGATGAAGACCACTGATGATATGGTGCTCGATATCATGACGCATAAATAATTAGGTGTCATGACGCATAAATAAATAGAAGTGTAGATTTTACATTATTTATGACTGAAAGATAAAAAAGGCTCGCAAGAATTACTCTTGTGAGCCTTTTTTAGAATGTTTTGGGTCTTTTTAGTTAAAAAGTCTTAAAATAATGAATTTTGTTTCATTAAAAACCGGTTCGTATTAAAAATTAATATATCTTTGCAGCATCAAATTTAAATAAAAAGGATTAAATAACATTGGCTAACTTAAATTATAGGCAGAATAATATCGGCTGAATTAAATTATAGGACCAAATAACATTTTTAAACTATATCTTATGATTAGACAACTATTCACAGTAAGTACTATGATTATGGCTCTTGGTATGACTCCTACTCACGCATATGGGGGGGGTGACTCGTATCCAGGAAACTAATCAGTCCAAGAACGGACAATGCACTGGTACCATTATTGACCCTACAGGTGAGCCAGTAATTGGTGCTACAGTTACAGTTAAGGGAAAGCAGGGTGGAACCATCACCGATTTGGATGGTAAGTTCGTGCTTTCAGATGTGCAGCATGGTGCAACAATCTGTATCAGCTACATTGGTTTCGAGCCAGTGGAGATGGTATGGAAGGGTGGTGCCATCAAGGTGACTTTGAAGGAGGACAACAAGACTTTGAATGAGGTCGTAGTTGTCGGTTACGGTACACAAAAGAAGGTAAATGTAACTGGTGCTGTTAGTATGGTAAACAAGGACGTTTTGGAAAACCGTCCTGTTACTAGTGTAACACAGGCGTTGCAGGGTGAGGTTCCTGGTTTGAATCTTTCTGTTAGCAACTCAGGTGGTTCGCTTGATGGTACAATGAACATCAATATCCGTGGTACTGGTACCCTTAGTAGCGGTTCTAACTCTTCACCTCTTGTTTTGGTGGATGGTGTTGAAGGGGATTTGACCAACATCAACCCTAACGATGTAGAGAGCATCTCTGTATTGAAGGATGCTGCTTCATCTTCTATTTACGGTTCTCGTGCAGCATTCGGTGTGATTCTCGTTACAACCAAGAATGGTAACAAGGGTAAGGTGAATGTAAGCTATAGCGGTAACGTGAGATTCAATCATGGTATCGGTATCCCAGAGATGGCCAACTCTGTTGAGTATGCTAAGATGATGAATGCTGCCCAGATTAACGGTGGTGGTCAGGCTCACTTCTCTGATGCTCAGATTCAGAAAATGCAGGATTACATGGATGGTAAGCTGCAGTATCCTACAGAGAGAAACCCTAACAGCAACACATGGAACTGCTGGGATGCTTCTTACGCTAATACCAACTGGTTTGACGTATATTACAAGAATTGGGCTACTTCACAGGAGCACAACCTCAGCCTCAATGGCGGTAATGACAAAACTCAGTGGTATATCAGTGGTAACTTCTTGGGACAGAACGGTTTGCTCAATGTTGGTAAGGATCGTTTGAACCGCTATACATTGAAGGGTAAACTTACTACAGAGCTCGCACCATGGGCTAAGGTAACTTATAATACAAGCTGGACTCGCCAGGACTTCGAACGTCCTAGCTATATGAACGCTTTGTTCTTCCACAATGTAGCACGTAAGTTCCCTACTCAGCCTGTAACAGATCCTAACGGTCACTATATCAGTGAGAACGAAATGGAGCAGATGGAGAATGGTGGTATACAGACCAAGAACAAGGACTTCTTCACTAACCAGCTTGCATTCGTTTTCGAGCCTATCAAGGATTGGCACATCAATGTAGAAGGAACTCTCCGTGTATATAACAACTGGGAGCACTGGGAGGTATTGCCTGTATTCTACTACGACTGCGACAACAACGCTATTCCTATGCCTTGGAGTATGGGTAGCAGCGATTACGCAGCAGGTCAGACCCGTGTAAACGAATATGTTTATAAGGAGAACTATTACGCAACCAATATCTATTCTGATTACTCTCATTCATTCGGCGACCATAACTTCAAGATTATGGGTGGTTTCAATGCCGAGAAGTATGCAGTACGTAATATCAGCGGTCAGAAGGATGGTCTTTATACTCCTTCACTTCCTTATTTGTCAACAGCTTCTGCTGCTGACCAGGTAAGTGGTAACCCTGACGAGATGGCTGTAGCCGGCTTCTTTGGTCGTTTGAATTACAACTATGCTGATAAGTATATGTTTGAGGCTAACATTCGTTATGATGGTTCTTCACGTTTCGTTGGTGGCAAGCGTTGGGGTACTTTCCCTTCATTCTCTGGTGGTTGGAACATTGCTCGTGAGAAGTTCTTCGAGAAGATTTCTGATGCTACTACTATCACCAACTTGAAGTTGAGAGGTTCTTGGGGTGAGCTGGGTAATACCCGCTTGAAATCATGGCACCCTACATATAGCTCTTTGGGCGTTGGTACCAAGTATGGTTGGATCGTTAATGGTGTGTTGCCTAACTACGCAGGCAATCCTGGACTTGTAAGTGCTAGCTTGGGTTGGGAGACTGTTCGTTCTTGGAATGTGGGTCTTGACTTCGGTCTCTTGAACAACCGACTCACAGGATCATTCGAGTACTTCGTACGTAGTACCCTCGACATGGTTGGTCCAGCTCCTGAGCTTTCTTCTGTATTAGGTACAGGTGTTCCTGCAGAGAACAACTGCGATATGAAGTCTTACGGTTTTGAGTTCCAGATTGGTTGGCGCGATAATATCAAGGACTTCAAGTACGGTGTTAACTTCAATATCTCTGATGCACAGCAGGAGGTAACACGTTACCCAAATGAGAGCAAGTATCTCGGTAAGTACTATAAGGGACGCAAGTTGGGTGACATTTGGGGTTACACAACTATCGGTATCGCACAGACTGATGAAGAAATGAAGGCTCATTTGGCAAAGGCTAATCAGAGCTCTCTCGGTTCTAACTGGGGTGCTGGTGACATCATGTATGCTGATCTCGATGGTGACGGTTATGTAAACAGTGGTGCTTACACTTTGGAGGATCATGGTGATCTTCGTATCATCGGTAATGATACTCCACGCTACAACTTCGGTCTGAATCTTGATGCAGCTTGGAAGGGATTCGATATCCGTATGTTCTTCCAGGGAACGATGAAGCGTGACCTTTGGTTGGATGGTATCTACTTCTGGGGAGCTCAGGGCGGTTTCTGGCAGTCTAATGCATTCAAGGAGCACTTGGATTACTGGACACCAGAAAACAAGGGTGCATACTATCCACGTCCTCTCTGGGACGGTCGTGACAGACAGACTCAGACACGTTATCTCCAGAATGGTGCTTACTGCCGTCTGAAGAACTTGACACTCGGTTATACATTGCCTAAGACTATCACTTCTAAGGCTGGTATGCAGAGCGTACGTGTTTATATGTCTTGTGAGAATGTCTTCACTATCACAAGCTTGAGCAAGATCTTTGACCCTGAGAACATCGGCTCTCTCTATGGTGGTTCAGGTAAGACCTACCCATTGCAGAGCACTGTATCATTCGGACTTAACGTAAACTTCTAAAATGTCATGATTATGAAACTATCATATAAAAAATTATTTTCCGCCGCATTGTTAGTGAGTGCTACTGTGGGCTTCTCTTCTTGCGATGATTGGTTGGATACACCACCACAGAATGCGGTAACAGCAAATGATTATTTCGCTAATGCAGACCAGCTTGGTGCGTATGCTATTAATAATTACAATAGCCTTTTCGGCCGCGGTGGTGCTTGGAATATCGGTTCTCCATATTTGGATGATAATAGCACCGATAACTCAATTAGTGACTCGCCTTCACAGTCACGTTATACCGTGGATAGCTGGAAGACAGGCAATAGTGGTAGCTTGAATACGAACTTGATCCGTAACTGCAACTACTTCTTCGAGCAGGTGTTGCCAAAGTATGAGGCTGGTAAGTATACATCCAATGTGGATTTGGTGAAGCACTATATCGGTGAGATGTACTTTACTCGTGCATACACTTATTTTGCTCGCTTGAAGACTTACGGTGACTATCCTATCATCACAAAGGTTCCTATTAACGATAAGGAAGACTTGTTGTCTGTAGGTAAGCGTATGCCACGTAATGAGGTGGCTGACTTCATCTTGCAGGATCTTGATAAGGCTATTGGGTTATTGAAGGATAAGGGCTTTGCTAACAATAACCGTATTAATAAGCAGGTAGCTCTGTTGGTAAAGTCACGTGTAGCTTTGTATGAGGCTTCTTATGAGCGTTACCACAAGGGTACAGGTCGTGTGCCTGGTGATGCTGAGTGGCCAGGAGCAAAGGTTCATCCAGGTTATTCATTTGATGTTGATGCACATGTAAAGAACCTGTTGAGTCAAGCTATGGATGCAGCTAAGGAAGTAGCAGAGAATATTACTCTTGCGCAGAACACGGGTGTTCTTGATCAGGTAGATCCTGCTTCTCCTGTTGCTGGTTTCAACCCATACTTCGAGATGTATGCTTTGAAGGATATGTCTGGTGTTGATGAAATCCTGATGTGGAAGGCATTTGGTGAGGTGGATGGAAAGGCGATGACCAATGGTATCGCTTCATTTATCACCAGTGGTTCTTGTTATGGTTTGATGAAGAGCTATGTAGATAACTTCGTAATGGCCAATGGTCTTCCAATCTATGCTGATGGCTCTGGTTACCATGGCGATGAGACTATCGACAAGGTGAAAGAGGATCGTGATGGTCGTTTGCAGTTGTTCTTGTTTGGAGAAAGCAACTGGTTGCCATTGTTCAGCACTCAAACAGAAGGTAAGAAGTTCACTCCATACATTGGTGCGGCTCATCAGCAGCAGTTGGACGTAACTGGATACCGTATGCGTAAGGGTGAGAACTTCGACAAAAATCAGAACGTAAATGGTAAAATGATCGGTACGCAGGGTATCTTTATCTTCCGTGGTACAGAGGCTTTACTTAACTATATGGAGGCTCAGTATATGCGTGACGGTAATCTCGATGCTACTTCTCAGAAGTACTGGAAGGCTATCCGTAACCGTGCTTTGGTTGACCCTGACTACAACAAGACTATCGCTGCTACTGATATGACTAAGGAAGGCGAGACCGATTGGGGTGCTTACTCTCATGGTCAGTTGCTTACCGATAAGACTCTCTACAACATCCGTCGTGAGCGTCGTTGCGAGTTCATCGGTGAGGGTATGCGTTGGGACGATCTCGTTCGCTGGTGCGCTATGGATCAGTTGAAAACAAAGAAGTACATTCCTCAGGGTGTTAACTTCTGGACAAGCATGTTCGAGACTGCTACCAATAATGGTTTGGATGATTCTAAGGTTACTTGGATTGAGGGACCTGTAAATGAGAAGGCTAACGTTTCATCTCGAGAGGATGGTAAGTATCTCTGTCCATTCCGTGTACGTGGTAATAACCCAGTATATGATGGTTATACTTGGATGGAGGCTCACTATAATTCTCCAATCGCTATCCGCGAAATCGAGCTGCTCTCTCCTGATGGTTCTATTGAAAATTCTGAGTGCTATCAGACATGGGGTTGGTCAACCAAGCCTAATGAGCCTGCGTTGAAGTAATGGTGCTGCTTTGAATAAGCAAAGAACAAGCTTTTGATAAAATATAGATAAAACTGATATAAATAACAAAAAAGGCTCGCAAGAAGTTTCGATTTCTTACGAGCCTTTTAAGATTAAGAACTATTTTCTAAGATTTCCGCTAAAAAGATTTGCGTATTATCTAATTCAACCGTACAGGTCGCCATTATTTTTCAAGATACCAAGTTTTTTCGGAAAGAAAATCGCCGATATTCTTTGCTTATTCCAAATATTTATGCTAACTTTGCCACAAAATATAAATCATAAGGAGAATCGCTCATGGATAATAATATCACAAAGAAGAAATTTGCCAAACGCGAATACATTTATCGCAAGCGCATCCCTTACGGAATGATGAACTTCGTTACCGTGAGAAGAGATGACTGCTATTATGTTGATAAGACCCCATATATAGAAGAAATAGAAAGATCTAACAAGTTCTTCTTCTTTATCCGCCCTCGTCGTTTCGGCAAGAGCCTAACTCTCTCCATGCTCAAGCAGTATTATGACATCAATATGGCTGACAGGTTTGAGGAACTGTTTGGAGGATTGTATATCGGCGAGAATCCGACACCTGAACATAATACCTATCTGATTATCTCGCTCAACTTTGCCGTGGTAGATGCCAATCTTGAGAATTACAAGAAGGGACTTGATGCGCATTGCAACACAGAGTTTAACTACTTCTGTGATGTGTATGCACAATATCTGCCAGCCAACTTGAAAGAAGAGATGAACAAGAAGGATGGTGCAGCAGAGCAGTTGGACTATCTCTGCAAGGAATGCAAGAA
>JAIINY010000365.1:0-2332 GCA_022741625.1 Prevotella sp.
ACGATAATTGCCTTTACTTTGCTTTCAATTTCTGACATAATTGTAACCTTTAAAATGTTTATAATTTAATTTCTAATTAAAAATCTGGGTGCAAAGGAACACTTTTTTTTTGATATAAACAAATATTTTAGCAAAAAAAGTGCTTTTCGGTGCACAAATACCCCCTAGTTGTGCATCTTTTTCGCCTTTTTTCGCTTTTTTGTTGGCTCTTTGAGATTATTTTGTTACTTTTGTACGGTATTAAATCAAATAGTTCAAACCGTATGACATTTACAGAAAACGCTAACAAGATTTTTAATCAGGCGATAGCCGATTATCACATCAAAGACAACATTGATACTCCTATCAATAATCCATTCGAGAAAGGTACCATCGAGAACCGTCTCTACCTCAAGTGCTGGATCGATACCGTTCAGTGGCATTTCGAGGATATCATCCGCGACCCTCAGATCGACCCTGCAGAGGCGCTCGTCTTGAAGCGCAGAATCGATAAGAGCAACCAGGACCGTACTGATCTCGTGGAGCAGATTGATTCTTACTTCCACGAGGTTTACAAGGATGTAAAGGTGCTGGATGATGCACGCATCAATACCGAAAGTCCTGCATGGGCTGTTGACCGTCTCAGCATCCTTGCCCTCAAGATCTATCACATGAAGGAACAGGTGGAGCGCTCGGAGGCTTCTGAAGAGCACAAGGCTAAGTGCCAGGCTAAGCTCAATGTACTCCTCGAACAGCAGGTGGATCTTTCTACTGCCATCGACCAGCTCCTGGAGGACATCGAAGCTGGAAGAAAGTACATGAAGGTCTATCGACAGATGAAGATGTACAACGATCCTTCTACCAACCCTGTACTCTACAAGAAGTAAACCCGCATCAATCTGAATAGGAGCAGAGTAGGCTTTGTTTTTTACCATAAAAAGCAAAGCCCGCTCTGCTTTACACCTTATTATATATATAAAGAGACTAAAAAAGATGAAGACAGAGCATATTCTCGTTATTAGATTTTCGGCCATGGGTGACGTTGCCATGACTGTACCTGTGATTTATTCATTGGCAAAGCAGTATCCTCACGTAAGAATCACCGTGTTAAGCCGTTCCTTTGCTCGCCCGTTCTTCGAGAATCTTGCCCCTAATGTCGGTTTCATGGAGGCTGACCTCAAGGGGGAATATAAGGGTGTAAAAGGTCTCAATGCACTCTATCGCCGGCTCATCGCCAAACAGTTTACCGCAATAGCCGACCTTCACAGCGTTTTGCGCTCTAGCTATCTGCGCATGCGCTTCAACCTCTCCAACTTCAAGGTGGCACATATCGACAAGCATCGCAAGGGAAAGCGCAAGCTGGTGGCTTCCTCCGGCAAGGTGATGGAGAAACAGCCATCTTCCTTCCAGAATTACGCCGATGTCTTTGCCAAGTTGGGTTATCCTGTACAGATGGATTTCACTTCTCTCTTCCCGGAAGAAGGAGGAGACCTGAGTCTGCTTCCTGAACAAGTTTTCCAGGTTACTGTTGATAACAGCAAGGATAAATCCACAGTTATCAACAAGGATGCTCATAACCCAGCGGAACCTTGGATAGGTCTGGCTCCATTCGCTGCCCACGAGGGTAAGATTTATTCGGTACAGCAGATGGAGAAGGTAGTAGAGCGCCTGATTCACCATCATCCTCACTGCCGCATCTTCCTTTTCGGAGGCGGACAGACCGAAACTCCGGTGATGGATGCCTGGGAAGAGAAATATCCACAGGTGGTGAATGCTTCAGGCAAGCTCCACGGCATTTCCGATGAACTCATCCTGATGAGTCATCTCCGCCTGATGATCAGTATGGACAGCGGCAACATGCATCTGGCATCTCTGGTCAATACCCCAGTGGTAAGTATCTGGGGAGCCACCCATCCTTACGCCGGTTTCATGGGCTGGCATCAGAGTCCCGACAATGCCGTACAGCTCGATATGCCTTGCCGCCCATGCAGCATCTATGGCAACAAGCCATGTATGCGTGGCGACTTTGCCTGCATGAAGAATATCTCGCCGGAGCTGATTGTGGAAAAGGTAGAGAACGTTCTGAACAGAAAATAAAGAGAATCTTTTCCTTCATAAAAGAAGAAGAGATGGATAAAGAGATAGAAGAAGCAGATTTTCCGATGACGCAAAAGTCAGGGGAAAACCTGCTTTTTTCATTATCCACAAACCCGTGGAAAAGTATAAGGAAAACCACAGGAATAACTATTTAATAACTTTGTGGATATCCACCGCTCCCATCCCGAACCCCGAGGAATAGGGATATCCACAGGGTTATTAATAAGTTTTTAGAAACTTTTTCGCAGTTTTTGAC
>JAIINY010000046.1:0-15251 GCA_022741625.1 Prevotella sp.
TGGCTCCCCTTCCGTCTTGTAGCGGAACCAGAATGTCTGAAAGTCTTTGTCGCTGTACATTTTACTTACGTTTAAAATTACTGGCGACAAAGTTACATCTTATTTAACAAATCACCAAATCCGTTTTTGGACGCTTACTACTCAGAACCTTTATTTGGGTGCTCCATAATTTGCCTCAAAGAGGTTATAAAATGCCATGGTCGTATCATATACCACATACAAGAAATAGAACAAAGAGAAGAAAGTCATCATATCAACAATCAATCGAGAATAAGTTGATATAACACTTACAAGTTCATGTATATTTGGTATTTTTATGTTCAACAGTTCAAATGCCAAGAAATCAACAGCTATAATAACAAACATGATTTTAATATTTCTTCGCAATGAACCTATGCAACTTGTAATGTCAACATCATGCTTATCTTTCATCTTTGCTAATTGTGCCACAATTAGGTTTGTCAATGTTGTATATAGAGTAGTCAATGTTATCAGTAATGCTAATAAATTGCCACTCAATTTATACAAAAAATCAGAATCTTCGTCAGCTATGAATGACAACAAGCCAACAATAAAAGAAAGCAGGATATAACCGAAATATCGGAAGATTGCACATTTCATCGCAATAGCTTATTGAATATTTCACAAACTTTTTCGTAACCTTTTTGAAAAAGATTGCCAGAAAGAGCTGTCACTATATCATTTAATTCAATGGTTCTCTCCGTCTTTCCTACAGAAATCATAGACTTTGAGCCATTTAGCCTAACTTTTATTTCATCTCCACTATCTGCGCCTGTCTCAGCAAGATTCACCATGTCTTTATCTGTCTGAAATATTTCCAATGCTTTTCCTGACTCTGCCTCAAACTCTAACGCCGAAGTCGAACATTTGTTGTTTTTGGACATGATTTTAATCATCTCCTTAACATTCGTATTTAAAGTCGGCAAATTTGGATAGGAAAAAATGAATCGAATTTTATTGATTTTTCCCGAGTTAACTGTTACGACATTCCAAAAGTCCTTGGTAGCATACATCTTTTGAATATTGATATGCAAACCTTCGTTTCTTAGAATTTCGCTAAAGGTGTACTGTAAGATTTTACTAACAGTATCTGTATCTTCAAAGGCACCAGATTTCTCTATTGCTATAAATTGACAGTCTTTTCTATTGTCAACTATAACTATACTGCTGGGGTTATATGTAATTTCTTGCTTGACAAAATGACTCTCCAAACGAGTTTTTCGGGTATTTGCCAAACGAAACACACTAATGCCTCCTTGGTTATAAATCAACAAATGCCCAAATCTTCTCTTTCTTGAATTTCGGAAGTAATCGGACTTTTCTATTTTTAGAATATCACTGAAGATATCTTGCTTCTTATCCATCAGTTCTTCGTCTGACAAATCAACATTCATGTTGCCAGACAAAGAAGGCTCCCTATCTTTAATTGGGGCAAATTGGTAACGATATATAACAAATGTACTCATGACAATTCTGTAAATATGGCTATTGGATCTATTATGCATTCATTTTCTGAACGACCATTAAACTGCATTTCAAGATTTGCTATTGTTTCGTTCATTCCTTGAGCAGCAGTTTTCATGTCAACCCCATGTAATTCTGGAATTTCCGGCTTAGGATTTCCTGCTTGCGTAACGATACCAATAACTGTGAATTCTTTCTCGGTAATACGAGAATATTTTGAAACAAGAACGTTTCCTTTTTCTTTGAAACATTGTGGATTCGCAACAACAGAAAAATTGAGGGATGATTCTGATAAAATAACTCGCACCTCAAAGCTTCCTTGGAATCCAAAATTCATAACTGTTGATAAATTCTTTATGTATTTATCATCTAATACTAAGCCTTGCTGCTTTAATTGTTCCTCTATCATTTTCTCTACACTCTTTAGAATCTGTTGCTTTTTATTTCGCTGTTCACGATCTTTAGTGACTTTAATGTCTTGATCAAATTGACTTCTTAGTTGCTCATTTGCCATATATTGTAAGCTCCCTATTGCACGTCCTATATTATTGAAATTTTCTATAATATATTGCATTCGAGCATAATCACAGAAGACTATCTTTCCACGAATTCTTACAAACCCCTTATCAAGTAAATCACTCAAAACATCCGTAGACTTAATATCATACAACAAAGAGCGTTCTTCCAATTCTTTTTCAAATAGATTGAAAGCAAAATCATGAAGATAGCACATTTCAGATTTTCCTCTTGACTGAGACATCATGTCTGCCATAAACCTTCCTGACAAAAAGTTTCCTTTTTGCTGCTGCTCTTCATTAAAGCTCTCTGTCTCTTTTTTCAAAATGTATTGCGTCATTCCCTCGAATAGCTGTGAAGAAATGGAATACATTTTATCTTCATCAAGATAGATGAATGATTTTATATGTAGTGTTTTATTTTTTTCCATTTTAAAATTTTGTTTTCCTCAACTCCTTCTCCTTAAGATAACTACTGATATTCTTCTTTCGGTAACGTATTATCGAAATAATAATATTAGTCATCCCTATTATAAAAATAAAAACGACTATGCCTATATACAACATACTCAAATTATCCATATACTATACAGTGCTGAGTTTTACAATTAATTTATAACTGAATCCTAAAGACAAAAAACATAACAAGACTGATGTAATATTTAATGCTATAGGATTTAATATCTGTACATTTGAGTTTTCTGCGACATACAGACACCCCAAATTTATACTGAGAAATATCAATATTAGTATTGACCAAAACTGCTTTGATAGTTTTTCTTTTTTGCTATTTTCGTCATTCTCTTTCATATTAATCATTTCATTAATGTTTGAAAGATTTAGAGTCAAACCGAAAAACACAAAATCTATCGCTGAAAAATACATTTTCCATGTTGAATTTATCATAAACAAAGCTGTTAATGCCCTGATTATTATTGGTAATGCTCCAACTATGGCTGTATAATATACCCAATTTTGTTTTTTCATATCCTTAGAAAGCGGTCACTTTAGGTACGTTAAGCCCTAAAATGAATGCTTTTTTATTGTCTTTTAAGAAAAAATCATTTGATTTTATGCCCAAGAAGTAACTGTTGCCAGCTGCCATCTATGGGCTCGTAAGTCTACCAATTCGTCCTTTGTCGTTTGTATATCACCAATACAGCGTCACCACTATATTACAAGTAATTACACCTATCAGTTTTTTGAAAAAAGTTATTTTTGTTCCCCATTGCAGTATCGCTCTGCGCTTGTCGCCACTCGAATGAGGAATATTGTTTTATTAACCTATGCTTGGCTTATGGCTAAACATTTCTATCGTTTCTCCAAATTCAGCCAATACTTTACCAAGATTGGGATTGTCATTTCTGATAATTACAGAAGCCACATTGTCTATTCCATATTCATCTAACAAAGTAGATGTCACCATTGTGAATCGATTACGATACTTATATGTATCGAACCAATTCTTGAACAAACGTCCTCTCATCAATTGCTTGCCGTCACTTGTAGAGCATAAAAACAACATCGTCGCCTTATTGGCATTGAAGAATTCCTCTACAATTGCTATGACTGTAGCTTTGACATTTTTATCACGAGGTGATTTCACACCATTGAGATTACCTATGATAAATTCGTAGGACTCATCGGATTGAATCAAATCATCAGGCATAAAGCCGATTGAAAACTCAGCTCCTGAATCTGCGATAAAAGTATATGCACCTTCTTGCGTATCTTCTTTCACAGCATATGGTGCACAACTATTAATCTTGACTAAATCTAATTTTTTCATTCTTACAACACACAAAAAGATTCTGCTTCCTTACCAGTTCTGCGGCGATAGTCATCACGCATTCGCTTTTCCATTTGTGCTATGTATTCTGCCTTTCGCTCCCTAGAAGCCTTGAAACGACGCATGAAATCAGCTTTTTTTTCTTCTATGTTCATAACGTAACCTCCTTATTAATTATACTTTGCGTGCAAAGATATACTTTTTCTATGATACCGCCAAATGTTTTTTGAAAAAAGTTATTTTGTAAATCACCGTTAGAACGTAATCGCCAAAATTAATGTCATTCAACTTGCAGCTCTCAGATACTCTATTAGGGCAGACTTTGCCCTATCATCCTCTCCAGATACCCATATAGTTCATCTTCCATATTGCTATAGTCGCAATAGGGACTATCATCGTTAAGCATATCTTCCATACGAGAATCACCCCAGGCTAACTCCAGGTCACCAAAGAGACGATGATGCTTATTGGTCAGCAACAGATGGAAATCCATTGCATCCTTTGTCTGCCAAGGAATATCTGGATGTTGACGCAAATGACAATACAGATGGCGCAGTACATCTAAAAATAGAACGACACTTGTCTGAACTCCACCACACCAATATGAATCAAACCACCTTTCATATTTTCTACATGCCTTACCTAAATGGTCGAACAAACAGAAGATTAAAGAAATGGCTTCCTGATATTGCTTGTTGCGGATATACTCATGTACATTATGAATGAATGGGAACAGACTTCGGGAAACTTCCCACTCTTCTTCACGAACTATTGCTGCATCAAAAGCGGCAGAAACTTCGGCTTGATGATCCGACTCAAACTTATTCCATTTGCAACTACACCATTTCTTGATGCTTTCCATCGCTGGTCGATATTCCTTATAGCCTCGCTCCTTCCACTCTTCCAGGATATCAAAAACCATCTGATTCAAATCATAAGGGGTGGTCTTGCAGTCATTGCGATACCAATCGTTATAGCATTCGTAGTAGCCATCCACAAACCATTCATCACGGAACCAGAAGTTACAATCCTCCATATAGTTCATCTCAAAAAGGAGATGAAGATACTTGAGCTGATCTATATCCAGACCATCCAGTTTTGATTTCAGGTTTCTGAGATAGAAACGTGATTGAGCAGGTTTTGTTTTAGCTGCCTCCACGTTCACTTTAGCCGCAGCATATCGCTGTTCGACATAGGGAGCAAATGCCCCACTTATCTCATCCAGCATCACAAATCCATCCTTGCCTCTGTTTGCATTATTGACCACTACCCAAACCATACATTTCAAATGGTGATATTTGAGCAAGTGGCGTTTCCAAAGAACATTTCCCTTGCCACCTGATATGATATCGTGAGCAAGGACTATCTCCTCATCATCTAATATCGATACCATTTCTTCGGGATGTGATACGACATAGGATGATATATAATCTGCCATCTTCTCCTTCGACCAAGACATTGGAATCTTCAAGGCTATATCTTGTCCAATAGCCACAAGATTGTCTTTCGAAAGTATCTGTAAACAAGAAGAATATCTCTTCGTTGTATCGTACGTCGAAGAATGAAATGTAATATAGTAACGGGTAGCCATTTTTTATTATTTTGACCTATTCGGTCTTAGGGATTCCTCATGTACCTTTTCAATAGACCTTAGCTTAGAAACTGCTAAGGTCTATTTTAGATTTATAATTTCCAATCTCATCTACAGGAAAACGGGCTTGATTGATAATCACAACATCATGAATAAACTTATTACATTTTTCAACATCCCATATTCCTTTATTTAAAGCAATTTGCAAAATATCCAAAACGCCTATATACTCTATTCCATTCGCATCACAATATTCTGCCACATCCCGAAAGTTACTGCTAGCAATAGACTCTTTACCATATTTTGCCATTGCCATACATGCACATTCGCCATCACCATATCTCTTATTGAAATGTTTCAAGCTATAGTACTCCTCTACAATCATGCGTTGTCTAGGAAAACTAATCTTCTCAGCCTTGCTTTTCGCCAACCAGGAATCAACCTCCCCCTTTCGTGAATCATCCCAAGGATGATAGGTTGCTTCTTTGTATACTTGCTCTACTATCAGAAGATGATGAGGGGACAATATCTTGTCCAAATCATAAATATGTCCAGCGGCGATAAAATGAGATATGACATCCGAATCAACTAATATAACTTTCGCCCTTGCCATCACAATTTTCCTTTCTTAACTCAATGCCCATGTCCTTCAACAAACTAAAGTACTTAGCCTGTGAAATCAAGCCTTGATCATATAATTGGCGAGCTTTCACATTATAATCCCCTACCAATTCCTTACAACCATTAGGAGTATACAAATTTATGGGATAACCATACTCTACCGCACTTCTAATCACATTATGACTGAAGCTATCAAATACTGTTTCCGAAATCACTCCCATCTCTTTCAATCTCAACAGAAGGCAGCTACGAGAACAGCGATAATTCTGCTCGATTTTCAAGACAGTAGCCAAAGAAATGGTATCTATCTTATATTCAGACTCTGGTATCTGCTGCCAGATACCATCAATAGGCAACAACAGACAACGAGCAAAATAATCAGCAAAATGTTCCTCGTTGTCCTTAGTCTGATTGTTTACATCATCAACATCATAAGATACCATAAAGTTGTCTTGATAAAGAAGATGATAGAGTTCATGACAAGCTGTGAATCTTTGACGGCAATATATACTATTGGTATTTATGAGCATAAAACGTTTTACACCATTGGTGTTATCTGTAAGTTTTACCGCCATTCCCTCAAATCCTTTTGATAAAGGCTGAAAGCTAGCAATGATGCCGTTTGCTCTCAATAGCTGATGAATACTAACAGGTTGTGTCTGTTGGATGCCAAATTTTGCTCTTAATCCGTTGGCAAAATTAGTCAATCGAATCTTATCTGTCTTTCTCAAGCTCATCGCACATCATAATATAATTAGTTACTATTTGCTGGAAATGAGCCACATCCTCAAGGTTGGCCTCACCATTCTTCCTAAAAGCGAAGGCAAGTTCTGCACGCTGAATATTGCCTGACAGAATATCATATTCATCGATGCTATAGAGACGAGCCAATTTAGCCAAGCCCTCCATTGAGACCTCTGTTTCACCTGTTTCATATTTTTGATATGCAGGCTGGGAGATACCAAGATACTTACTGACCTCACCTTGGGTGTAGCTAAACTTTTCGCGTAGTTTCCTCAAGATGGATTTCTGATTTTCCATTATTGCCATAATTCATTGTTATTAGTCCTACTTCTTTAAGAGTGATAAATTCCGCTGCAAAGTTAATAATAATATTAATAACTTGCAAGTTTTTAGTTATATTTTTTGCGAAAAGCATTCCGCAAACCTCTTTTTATAACCTATGCCATACGTATATCACCATTACGGAGTCCCCACTATATTAAGAATAGTTACACCTATCAGTTTTTGAAAAAAGTTATATTTGTTCCCCACCGCAATATCGCTCTGCGCTTGTCGCCACTCGAATGAGGAATACGGTTTTATTCTACGTCTGAGAGGATTACCTCTGGAGAGGTTCCCATCAGGGTTATGGCGGAAATCTTATGACCGCCATTGGCGTTTAAGGAATGACCACAATGATAGAGGCTATCATCTATAAATAAGCCAGCGGTCATGAGACTCGTTACGCCATTTTCTAATATCTATATGATTATCGGGGAATAGGCCTTGGGTAAGCCAAACTGTATCTTGATCCAGTTTCACCTCCAACCTAATGCTATCATCTGGTTGATAGAGTACTATCTGTGAATCATCAGCCACAGGCTGTATATTATTGTCATTTGCCATAATCATACATTTTTATTGCTAACATAGCGACAAAAGTACGATTAAATTTCGTAATCACCAAGGATTTAAGTGAATATCTTCACTAAATAACTATTTTATTTTAATAATCTCTTTGTTCCACCTGTGCGGTCTGTTTTTTTCCACAGATTTTATTAGAGTAGAATAGTCAAAAGACCATATACTCTATTCTATTTTCTGTAAGAAAGCCTTGGGAATATATCCTGTCGTAACAGCACACAATCCCTTGATACTCACATAAAGTTTATGATCTTTTTTGATGCGGACGACATAGCCTTCCGCTCCTTTCAAAGGACCTTCTATGACTCGGAACTTGTCGCCTTTGGTAAACTTCGGATTATACTCATCGTAAAAATCCAGTCCTTCAACACCAGAAGTTGCGACTATATTGAAGATTTTCACTTCACGTTCTGAAATTTTCGAAGGTTCTTTCAGGTTCTCAGAATTTTTGCCACGATAGAGCATCACTTTGTTGAGAAATTTGCGTTCAATCTCTTCGGCTTCTATTCTCGTAGAACGAAAAAGAATGAGAGATGGCATAATGGGAACTTCCTTCACCAGTCTCTTTTTCTTATTCTTGTCCCAATATTCTTGTTTCACATCATAAATGTGTTCTATCTCATTGGTAACGAAATAAGCTTTGATAGGCTTTCCTTTTCCAAAAAATATCTTGAATGCGTACCAACTCTTCTCGTTGTCTAGTTGTAACATTGTTTATTTTTTCCGTTTCGGTCAGGATACAATTCTCATTCCCCCGTGTCGTGAATTCATGTTTCAAAACACTTGGCAAGAAAGGGTTGGTTAGTCTATTCCCGATACCGGAAACCTCTAATCACAGACGTACTCCTGACCCAAGAGCATGATAGTCTGCAACCCTTGGAATGATTAGCTATCCGATTCCTTTGTCTTAAAACCCTTCCCTAACTCACTCCATTTCTTCAGAATCTCTACATAAGAGACACAGAATCTCGTTGCAAAAATACGAAAAAAGTTGGAAACTAGCAAATTATATATGTTAAAAATTTAATATTCTTCTACGAAAATCAACAATTTTTCAGCAATCATTTTGATCATAATCTGATAAGTCGTTGATAGAACGAATGTTTTCGATTTTTCTGTGCCTCTTATGTAAAGATTCAGAAAATTGGTTCATTTTAGTTCATTTTGCAAAAGCCCTCTTTTCATTCATTTTTACGGCTTATAGGACTGCCAGAATTTTAGCGTTGGCATCATCCACTTCTGAGCTTTTGATGGAGCAGAGATAGATTTGCGTGGTGATTTCGGAATGATGCCCCAATGCCTCGCTGATGACCGAGATTGGGATCTGGTTGTCTCTTGCTGCCGTTGCCCAGGAATGGCAGGCGACATAAAGGGTAAGCTTGCCCTTGATTCCTATCTTAACTCCTAACTTCCTGAGATGGTAGGAGATACGGGCTTCTGCATTGTGATACAGGCGTTTTTCATCTCGCTTTTTGTCAATAGTTTTACACTGGCTTTTATTCCCTTCATCAACAAGGAAAGGGAAGAGATAAGGTGAGGTGACGGTCTGCGCCTGAAACTTTTCCAATAATTCCTGCATCTCCTTCTCCCATCGGATGGTGAGGCGTTGACCTGTCTTGCTTCGGGTGTAATGAAGATACTTTCTTGTTTCTTGACATAATACGTATGTATTTTTGATGTTATAAAAAATGATAGGGACACCTCTATCTCTATCAAAGAAACAAAGATGCCCCTATATATAAAGGTATCAGAATCAAGTGCCGCAAAAGCACAAAGTAACGGACATTCTATCCATCATATCTCCAAGAGACAGTAAATCCATGAAATTAGCACATAAAAACGGGTACTCTATACCAAAATAAAAAAAATCTTTTAATTTACTTGGTAGTTTAGAGAAAAAAACGTATTTTTGCTGCTGTAAATTGATGAATGTTTTAAAAAAGGAGTAAGTATGAATACATTAGCAATAAACGAACCTCAATTGTTGGTACTTGCCGAAGAAGACAAGGAGAAAGGCAGAGTTACCCATTGGAATTCTGTTGATGAAATGTTTGATACTATCTTAGGAGAATAATGTATAAACTTGAGAAATCCCCAATCTGTAAAGTTCAACAGATTGGGGATTTATATTTTCTGAAACTCCATTAAAACCAAATAAGACAATGTCTCATAGGGACAGTTTCAGTTTTGAAAACGGACATTAAAATACCATTTATCCAAAGAGATCATTCATCCTTACCTCACTATTCACCAATCCACTATGCATATTCTGCTTCACCCCATAAGTCGTGATGAAAGTATGCAGCAATGCCTTCTTCGTCTTGGTCGCCACAGAGAAGGAAGACATCCTGTCACGCAGCCGCTGCTCATAGCTGGCATCTATCACAAACTCATCCTTGGCATATTTCATCTCACAGATATTGATAGCTCCATCAGCACGGTCTATCAGCATATCTATCTGACCTCCTCGCCATTCTGCACCAGTAGAATCTACAAAAGGACGGCAGGACCAGGAATAAACATTCGCCAAAACACCAGAAATACCCAATGCCTTCTTGATCTGTGGGATATGATGTAGGCATACCTGTTCGAAAGCATAACCGCTCCAGGCTGTTCTACTTCCCGAATTGCGCATATTACTCCAGAAGTTCTTATCCTGCCCACTGTTATTTGCCACAAAACGGGTATAGAACAATGAGTATAAGTCAGTCAACTGATATAGGGCATCCCTTTCACTCTTTCCTATGGTAGCATATTTCCTGATAAAATCGCATTTCTTCAGATTCTCCAGGATTTCAGATAACAGTCCACCGCCTTTCAGTTTCAACTCATCCATCAATTCCTTACGGGTCATCCCCTTCATTTTTTCAGAAAGCACCTCTACTATCTTGCGATAATGCTTGGAGTCATTAAAGAGGGAACGGAAGAGGAAATCGAATTCTCCACGTAATGGCGAATCCTGCGAGAAAAACAATCTGTCGATGCACACGTCTAACGGCACACCACGCTCCAGCATATCAAGATAATAAGGAATACCACCCAATATCATATACACATCCAATACCTGCTGGCGGGTAAGAGCAAGGCCTTTCCATTCGTTTAAGAACAGTTCTGTCTCGCTCAGAGAGAATGGAGCCAGATAGATCTGCCGGGTAACGCGACCATACAATCCGCCCTTATCGCCTATAAACTTAGCCAACATCCACGTGGTGGAAGAGCTACAGACGATAAGTTTCAGTTGAGGGACCATAGAAGCCCATGAATTCCAGAAATAACTGAAAGCTGCGATAAAATTGCTTTTGGGCGTATCCATCCAAGGCAACTCATCGAAGAACAGAACAATCGGTTCCTGCTGAGATAAGCCCGACAGATATTCACGCAAAGCAGCAAAAGCCTCAAACCAGGTTCTCAGCTTGGGCACGGTCTGCTTAGCATGCTGCGCCAACGCCATCCGAAACTGCTCCAGCTGTACCGCACGGCTCACTTCATACATACCAATAAAGGAAAAGGCAAACTGGTCATTGAACATTTTTCGAACCAGAAAAGTCTTTCCTACGCGCCTACGACCATAGATAGCTATCAGTTCTGCCTTATTGCTTTTACAACGTTCCAGAATGAGTTTCTGCTCATATTCACGTCCTATTATTCCGTTTGCATCCATAACTTTCTGATTTTATTTCATTTATACTAAATCTTACGGTGCAAAGATAAACAAAAAAAATGAAATCTGCAAGGATAGTACCGCCCTAACTACCTTTTTTAACATAGTTAGGGCGCACCTATAAACGATAACACCGCCCTAACTACCTATTTTTATATAGTTAGGGCGGAGCTATCTACAAATATTACTTCTTTTCTTCCAGATGCTTCTTCACGGCATTCTCGATATCAGCCTTGTAATTCAAGCCGTAGAGGCGATACAGATCCTGCATGTGGAGCATTCTTGGGAAGAAGTTCTCCAGGTTGCGCTTATCCTTGGCAGTCCACTGAACCTCAGAAAGGGCGGCAAGTCTTGGCAACAGCTCCCACTCCATCTTCTTGGCATCCTTCACCCACTCGGTCCAGATACAACCCTCGGCACCGATGATGTTCTTCTGCTCGGCAGGAGTCAGCTTATCAGAGCAAGGATCCAGATCATATACCCGCTGGATGCTAGGAATACCCTCTATCTTGTTGATGCGAGGATTGCTGAAATAGAAATTCGAAATAGGAGCCACGATGGTAGGATGACCTTCACGGGCTGAACGGATGCTGGCATTCACACTGGTCCAGCCGCAAACGGTGATGTCCTTGGATGGAGTTCCTTCCAGAATCTCATCCCACCCCATCATCTTTCTGCCACGGTTTCTGATCTGCTTCTCTATCTCACCCATAAACCAGGTCTGGAGCTGCTCTTCCTTGCTGTGCTTAGGAAGCTCCTGGATGCCGAGCTCTGCAATCTTCTTCTGGCAGTTCTCGCAAACCTTCCAACGGTTCTTTGGACACTCATCGCCACCAATATGAATATACTCTGATGGGAATATGTCCATAATCTCATCCATCACGTCCTTGGCAAACTGAAGGGTCTTCGCCTTGCCGGCACACAAAACATCCTCGAAAACACCAAAACGGGTAGCTACCTCGTAAGGACCACCTGTACAGCCCAACTCCGGATAAGATGCCAGGGCTGCCAGCATGTGACCCGGCATATCCACCTCCGGAATCACGGTGATGTATCGGTCAGCTGCATACTTCACGATTTCGCGAGCTTCCTCCTGGGTATAATACCCCGATACAGGTACGCCATCAAACTCGTTCTTGTTGGTTGGCAGGATGGTTTCCTTGCGCTTGGAACCGATCTGGGTAAGCATCGGATATTTCTTGATTTCAAGACGCCAGCCCTGGTCCTCGGTAAGATGCCAGTGGAAATAATTGATGTTGTGCATCGCAAAGACATCAATCAACTTCTTGAGATAAGGTACGCTGAAATAATGACGGCCCACATCAATCATGAATGCACGATAAGCAAAGCGAGGAGCATCGGTAACCTCGGCAGCAGGAAGAGAAACGCTCTTCACATTCCTGGTGATAGGCAATGCCTTCATCACACTCTGGATGCCATAGAAGATACCTACATGAGAGGTGGCTGAAATGGTGATGCCATTCTTGTTGACCACCAGAGAATAAGCCTCAGACTGGGTATCGCCAGCATTCAGCGCCAGACGGATCTGACCCTTCGCCTGCTTGTCGGTAGTCTTTACCTCGATACCGGTTACCTCCTTGATATGAGATGCCAGGAACTCGGCATCCTTCTTCTGCTTCTCATCTCCTGCAGCATAATAGATTGTAGTTTTGGCTGTGATGCGGAAAGGAGCGCTGCTCATCTCCTTGACTTGCTGAGGCAATGGAACGATCTGCCAACTGCCCATGTTCACATCCTTGGCTGATAATGAAAGGCTAGCCAAAAAAGCCATAGTTAGAATGATTCTTCGTATCATAATTTTGAATGAATAGGTTTTAAATCACTGCAAAATTACGATTTTATACCGAAAGTACGGCATAATTTGAAGAAAAGCATCCTTCACTATGGCTTTTTTAACCTATTTTGGGTCTGGAAACTGCCAGATGGCGGTTTCTAGAACAGATTCACGATACGGTCGATGTCAACGGAAAGTCCCACCGAGAAGGTGCGACCGGTGGTCATCGCCGAACTCCAATAATAGTTCTTTGGTGTATAATCGAAAAGATTATCTACCGTGAAGTTCAGGTTGACGGCATCCAGGAATCGCTGCTGAAGCGTGAACTTCCACAACTGATAACTGCTGTCATGCTTCTCGATGTTCGTATCTGGAGAGGACAGATATCTGCCTGACAGAGCGGCATTGATGCGATAGAACGAACAGAGCTGGCGATCGTAGTCGAGACGCCAGGTGGCGGTATGAGGACGAGGCTGGGAGAACTGGGAATCTACACTTCTGCCACCTACATGGAGATAGCTGTAGTCGAGTTTCACACCTAGACCCATATCCGAACGGTACTGGGCACTGAAGTCGATGCCGCTCACCTCTACTCCATCCTCGTTGCAATAACGCGAAGCCACATCCGGCTGACCGGTTCCCGGGGTATAATCGGCATAATCCTCGGTAGTGATGCGCTTATCATACTTATTATAATAGCCCATCAGGGTAAGACTATACTGACCGGTCAAGAAGCCTGCATTCTTCACCCTTCCGGTATGCTCCAACGCCAGGTTGAAGTTGTTGCTCTTCTCCGGCTTCAGATCCGGATTGCCATAAATCATCTGCATGCCTGCCATATCAAAGTTCATATACATCTCCTTGAGGGTTGGGGCACGGAATCCACCGGCATAATTGGCACGGATGGAAAAGCCCTTCCACTTGGTCATCAGAGCCAGACGACTGGTGGTGGCATGCTGGCTGGATGCAGAGAAGTAATCATGACGAAGACTTGCCACTATGTTCAACCACTGCAAAGGATTGTAATCGAACTGGGCGAAGGCATCGTATGAATTCTGAGTCTTGGAGCCATTGTTGGCAAACTGATAGGTGGTGAGATAATCGTTCAGGAAATCTGCACCTGCCGTCAATGTATTTTTGCCGAAGATATGGGAATAGAGGGCACGGACGGTGTTCTGACGATTGGTATAATCGTGATCGTGAGTGCGCTCATTGTTCACGAATCGGGTCTTGTCATACTGGTCGAATCCGTAAGAAATCTCCAGATTATCATTCTCCGAGAGATTCATCACGGTCTTCAGTCCGGCCGAATAATCCTTATAGTGGTCATCGTAGTTGCTGCGATTGCTGATACGGGCGAAATAGCCGCCACGACCTATCAGCTTCACCTTGTTAGAGAGCTTGTAGGTAAGTCGCTCCTTCACATTGAAGGTCTCGCCACCATAGATGTGGAGGATGTTGGATTCGGTATCGAAAGGACTGGTGAGCTGCACCTCATCCGATGTGGTGCGCTGGATGCTGGTCTGCGAATTCCATTTTCCGGCATTAAAGCTGAAGCTTCCGCCGTGGCGCCACTCCTTGTTGAAGTCGTTGTAGCGGGTGTTGACATTGGCAGTCCAAGGCTCGCTATTTTCACGGGAGATGATATTGATGACTCCGGCTACGGCATTGGCGCCATAGAGCGCCGAAGCAGCACCCTTCACAATCTCGATACGCCCCACATTATCCAAGTTCAGACGACTGTAGTCTACATTATCCATGGTTTCACCAGCCAATCGCTCGCCATCTACGAGAAAGAGCACGGCGTTTCCACCAAAACCATTCATATTGAGAGAAGTCTCCTGATTCATGGCATAGCCGAATTCCAGACCCGGCATCTGCTCGGTGAGGAGGTCCTGAATATTGGTAGCATCGGCAATCTTGATATCATTGGCGGTAATCAGACGGGTTACCACAGGAGCATCCTTCAGCGCCTTCGGAGTTCGGGTTGCGGTAACCACCACCTGATCGAGGGCTGTAGCATCCGGTTGAAGACGAAGAACATGCTGATCACCTTTTCTCTCATCCGCTTTCAGTACGAAAGTCTGAGTCTGATAGCCCACAAAGCTCACCTTCACTCTCACCGCTCCATCCTTGCTGTAAGGAAT
>JAIINY010000366.1:0-2322 GCA_022741625.1 Prevotella sp.
CTTGATAACCTTAAATCTAATACTATGAAAAACACAGTGCAAAAATACGAAATATATCTGTTCCTTGTGTATAGAAAACAGAAAATCTATATTTTAGCTGTGATTTTTTAGCTTTTTTAAGCGTTCTCCTTTCTATTTTAAATAACCTTTAGCCTTGAACTCTTCCATCAATGGCAAGGCGAGAACCTTGGCATCTGGGTGAGGAGCTCCTGTGGTTCCTAAAGCACGGAGATCGAAGAAATGCTTCCAGTCGCTGATAAATGCGGTATGTACCAACTCAGTGTTGCAATCCAATGGCAGGATGGCACGAGCCTCCTGTGGTTTGCAGCCAGCTTCTATCAATTTCATGTAGGCATATTCTGCAGCCTGATTGGCGAAGATCCAGGTGTCGAGCTTGCTCCATTCCTGTGCTCTGCCTTCAGCAATGTCGGCGCACATATCTTCCAATCGGTAATCCTCTTTCTCCTGAGAACCATTATAACCTTCTTCTTCTACCCAGGTAGGAAGGTTGATCGTAATTTCATTGTCGAACTTGTTCTTGGAGTAGTTGCAGTAGCGTGTGCTCTGCTCTGCCATAGAGTTGGCACGATGGCGGTTGTACTCACGGGTGATGGCAATCTGTGTGGTAAAATGAACGGTGATGCGGAGCTCGTGCTTTCCTTCCTCATAGTCGCTGAGGTATTTCAAATCATCCATCGCCTTGTTTTCTGCCAGTACACGGAGATTGGTAGTGATGTAATCCTTGCCGTCGATGGTGTGGCAGCGAGAGAACTTGTTGCTTGTATAGAGTGGTAACTCCCCATGATTGCATACGAGATAGACTGTGCCGTGTTCCAACATTGCATAGTGCTCACTCTGTATCATTCTATCTACGAATGGCTTAGCCGAGTCGTTGGTGGTGTTGTTCTCACTCTTGTAGCACACTCTTCCGGCACGTTCTATCTGCTGATAGATGCCGAGTTCTCCTGGCTTTTGCAGCCAAATCTCATGTTGAGGCCTTTCTATTTTCATTGTTTTCTATTTTTATATCATTGATTGCTTGTTATTATTACGGTGCAAAGGTACATTATTTTATGGAGACAACAAAATAATCGGGTGCTTTTTTCGTACTATATATAATGTACTATATATAATAAGGTGTAATCATTGGAATATATGGAAATATACCC
Source organism: Prevotella sp. (assembly GCA_022741625.1). Lineage (GTDB taxonomy): Bacteria > Bacteroidota > Bacteroidia > Bacteroidales > Bacteroidaceae > Prevotella. The sequence continues at coordinate 1,170 of JAIINY010000366.1, forward strand.
CAGTATATGAAAATAGGAACTAAAATCAATAATATAAAGATATGGAAATAAAACCAATAGCAAGATTCCGTTCTCCGTTCAGCAGCAAGTTTGGTATTCCCAAGCAGGCTGGATTGGTGGCTGAACTGGAAGGACAGATTGTTTTTGGACCCGAATATCGCAATCCGGATTTCCTCAGAGGAATGGAAGGTTTCGATTTTCTCTGGCTTATCTGGGAATTCTCGGCAAATAAGCATAAGGCGAACAGTCCGGTTGTAAGGCCTCCGGTCTTGGGAGGTAACGAGAAGGTCGGGGTATTCGCTACCCGCAGTCCTTTCCGTCCGAACAACATCGGATTGTCATCCGTGAAAATCTCCCGTATCGAATGGGAAACAAGCAAGGGACCAGTCATTCATGTAAAGGGTGGTGACCTGATGGATGGTACTCCCATCTATGATATCAAGCCTTACGTGGTGTATGCCGATTGTCATCCTGATGCACGAAGTGGATTCGTGGATGATCGGAAATGGGCGAAGCTGGATGTAGAGATTTCCGGGGAAATAAGGGAATACCTGATTTGCCAGGGATTGAATGATGAGAAGATTGAAATCTTGAAAGAGGTTCTGGCGCAGGATCCTCGTCCGCATTACCAGAAAGACCCTCATAAGGTTTATGGAATGCCTTATGAGGGTCTGGATATTCATTTCTCTGTCAGCGAAAAGACGCTTACTGTTGTAAGGTAAGTGTTTGACGCATTTAGAGAGAATGGTTTGCGATGTGGTTTCTTACTTTGCAAAAGTAGCGAAGTTCACATTCTCGAGCTTGATTTTGCAAGTCTCATCGATATCCTTCGCCTTCTGATTGTAGAAGATATAGGTATCCTTGATGGTAATGTCGTGAACCATTCCCTCTGCGTCGTGAGCTACGATGCCGTTCTTGCATCCGCGAACATATACATTGCTGATGTGGATATAATTAATAAATTGGTAATTTCTCTTTCTATGTTGTAACATTTGTTATCTCCTGTTCAAAATACGCAAAAAGGCGGCTCTAACCGAAGTCAGAAACCGCCTAAATGAAAGGAGGAGTGGTACCACCAGGAATCGAACCGGGGACACAAGGATTTTCAGTCCTTTGCTCTACCAACTGAGCTATGGCACCATCTTGCTTTTTG